>USSH01000210.1 GCA_900557435.1 uncultured Coprococcus sp.
TGATCTCTGGTTCAATGTCAGTTCCTGTATACTCCTGTGTAGCATCTGCATTTGTTATGCTGACACCATTTCCGGCTGCTATAATTGACACTGGTGTAATCTTGAAAATCTTAGTCGCATCGCCTGTGTAGTTTGAACTCTTTGCTGTGATTACCACCTCAGCGCTATCTGAGACATCTATATTATTGTTAAATGCTAACGTATAATCTCGTCCCTGAACAAGCTCTACCGTTCCATTCTTCACTGTGACCGCAGGTTCTATCGCTGCCCCCATCTCATACTGTGTATCCTCTATTCCTGTTATCGTACAGTCCTCAATAGGTTTTGGAACAATGTTAAACTCGAGACTCTTTGTGCCGCTGTAAGATCCTGTTCCTTCTATCTCAACAGTTGCAACACCTACATCTGTATTTCCTGTTATTGATTTTATAACATAATCCTTATCAAGCTGAAGAGTGTAATCCCCTTTCTTGATTGTAAGTGTTGGAGTTATCGCTTTACCGGCATAGTACTGATCAGGAATTGGGGCGTACTCCAGATCAGCCATCTCTCCCGCTGGTGCGGTGATGGTTATCTGGAAAATTCTCATACCCGTAAAATACGGAGTTGATCCAGCCGCTCCGCTAATAACCATATTATATGTTCCTGGTTCAGTGTACAGATTCATCACCTTGTAATCTACACCCTTTTCCAGAACGATTCCGTTATATGTGACCGTTATATCAGGATCAATCGGTGAACCTGTATATTCATAATTAACTTTATTTCTAGTTAATATGACATCATTCGCACTTATATCCTTTGCAACGATCTTGAAAGTCTTGGTCACGGTTCCCGCATAGTCGCCTTTTCCGACAAATGTTACAGAACCAGTGTCCTTTGGTGAGAGGTTGTCACCATATGTGACCGTGTAATCGGTTCCCTCAACCAAATTCCTGCCATCATATGTAGGCGTTATATCTGGTTTTATCTGAGAACCAGTATATGCCATTTTCCCTATATCTGGAATTGTAACGTCTGTCATTCCGATCTTGCTCGTCTTGATCGTAAATGTACCCATAGCCGTGCCCTTGAAATTGCCTTTACCTGTTATGGTGATTATGGCTGAACTGCCCAGCTCCACATTATTCTTATAACCCGTGATCTCGTAATCAACACCCTTCTCAAGTGTTGTATTGCTGAACGTTACCTTAGATGGCACAGGCTTAACCTCTGCCCCCGTATACTCCACTGGCTCCACTGTGATCACTGCAGGCGCAATACTTGTTGCCACCGTATTGAATGTGCATATCTTTGAACCTGTGTAGTTATTATACATAGTCAATTTAAAGCTGTGTTCACCGACATTGTAGTTTTTCTCTGTTCTATATTCGGAAAAATCCAAGAAGTAATCTCCATCACCAGTTGACAGGGTTGTCCCGAGAACAGGATCCGTGATCTTTACTGTTGGCACAACCGCCATAGCTATATTATTTGCAGTATTGTATACAGCATCAGATATACTTATGTTAAGAGTGTCTATCGACTTCGGTGCAATATCAAACTGGATCGTCTTTGAACCTGTAAATGAATTCAAACCTGAAATAGTAACGCTTGCCTTTTTCTTAGCTGTAGTTGCATTTATATTATCTGTATAATATGCAATCTTGTAATCCCTGTCTTTTACAAGCGTAGTTCCCTTGTATGTAACCACTGGCTCCGGCGTCTTGTCCTCGCCATCATATGTGAATTCATCCGTTACAACAGCGTCTGCATCTGCAATATTCTTAACATTACTTCCAGAGTTGAGGATCGTGAATGTCTTGGTCACGGATCCCTGAAATCTATTTGGATGACCCGTTATCGTGACAGTTGCTGTGCCTGGATTCGTATTGTTTGAATATTCAACTTTATATTCATAATCTTCTTTGTTGGTATCTTCAACGCTATAGAGTTTTTTGTTATTGGTCTTATCTATAACCTCAACTTTAGGTTTTATCGGCTTACCAGTATACACAAAACTCTCACCTTCAAGACTTATAGTAGTCTGTGTTTCAAGATCTGCAGCATTTATCCCATAAAAGATATCAAAATATCCATTGCTGCCACCTATAGCATAATTGCTGTTCTTTGTTGATTCGACAATCGCAAATGGGCCATTGCCCATATGTTCCCTCTCTATATCTGCTGCCCGATCCACATTCCAATATTCAACTTGATAATCCACGCCTTCAGTGAGAAATGGACCATTCGCAGATGATCTTACATATATCTTTGGAACAACACCCTGTGCCTGATATGTGTAATACTTCGATGTACTGTTACTGTATTTATTTGACGCATCAGTTCCGCCTACATAGAACCAGCCCGCAGTTGATATTGTCTTGGGCCTGATCGTAAACGTAACCGTAAGAGTACCTGTACAGTTCATATCCGGCTTACCCGTTATGATCGCTGTCGCAGTACCCGCATTGACATTGTTCTCATAACTTATCGTGTAAAGGGTCGATGACAATGCGGTTGTTCCCGATGTATCTCCCACTTTCTTTACACCGATATTACTGTCTATCTTAATCGCATTTCCCGTATATATCTTGCCATTAGGCAAATTCTTAAGATATGCGTAATATCCATCCGCATTGAGGTCTATCGCCCCCGTAGTTGCAAGCTGTGCTTCGCTATCCGCATCCGTTGGTGTGGCTATACCTCCCGTGTCTGCAGCAAGCACCTTTGCAAATCCTCCAATCGCCATATCACTTTGGAATATTACGGACAATGCCATAATAAACGCCATGAAGAATGCGATCACTCGTTTACCAGTTCCTTTTCTCATAATTTACTCCCGCCTTTCTTTGTTGTATAACACCCTACTTATAGAAAATTTTACCAAAAATCAATATCATATTCAATTGTTTTTATGAATTTTTGACTTAACTATTTAACTTAATAACAGGCAAATAAAAGGCTTTCAGTCATAATCCACAAAAACGCATCTTAATGATGTCTCTTGCAGACCATAACTGAAAGCCCTATGTAATACATTGTTCTATTTTCTTATCTTCTTAAATGAAACAACAGCTGAGATAATAGCCATCACTCCAATGACTATATAAAACGGAAGCCTGTCACCTGTCTGTGGAGCTTTTCCCGGATCAACATTATCATCCGTACCGGATCCTGTTGTCGGCTTCGTCGTCGAATCGCCATCCCCATCGTCGTCTTTGATATCTACTTCGTCTTTGACAAATATTGCAAGCTGGCCCTCTGATGGCAGTTTCACATTGACTGCCCCGTCAACGACCTCAAAACTGAGTTTCTCCCACGCTCCATCTGTTGGAAGAAACCTTACCTGAACCGTCATATCTGACGTTATGGCTGCGCCTCTTATCTTTGTTGTCTCCAAATTTGAAAAATCATAATCATCAACGGCCGTTACAGAGAATACCGCAAGGGTTGAGAAACCCTTAAGGGTACTATCTCCGAGAACCCCTGCAGGATCATATCCCATCACCAGATCATCTATATCCTCTATGGATGTGTCTGGCTCCGAAAGCAGTATATGCGACGAATCTGTTCCAAAATCAATACCCGGACTCTCGTTAGCCATAGCCGTAATGCCAAATCCTAACAGCATAACCATGGTCATTGCATATACAGCAAGTATTTTTCTTGAAAATATCCTTCTAATCATATGTGTCATAACCTTTTTCATAACCTTTTCACTCCTTCTCCTCCTAAGACAGCTCCCTGATGCCTTAATCTTCTCACATAATACCATCTAAAAAATATACCGTCAATTGTGCAAATTAACATTTTACCGGTTATTCATCGATTTTTAACCGGTATTTCATCAATCTTGACAGCTTGAACCAGCCATCTTTTTCCATCCATTCCACAACATGTTGAAAGTGTCAAAAGTCTGCTGTCTATATCTATATTTTGGTCATTTTTGACAATACCCTCATCAAACTTTTCAGATTTTATATTTAGAAGATATTCTTTTCTGACCTCTTTGTCCGTGAAATCATTATACGTGAGTATATGCCTGTCATTGGTTCTATAGGCGGCGAAAACTTCATATCTCATAACCCGGTCAGGAAGATATACATATACATTCCTGTTGTTTTCCCAGAAAGAGTCATCCTCATAATTATGCAGAGTCTTAAACATTGTACCGGTGGACATATTGTGACCATATATTATTGTATCAAAATCATCAAAATCCAAATTGTTCCCTGCATCAACAAATATAGAACCATCAGGGCTGTATTCACCATATGCATCATGGTTGAGATAATACGCATTGTCACTTCCCTGCAAAACAGGATAGTCAACGTCTGTCCCTGGTATATATATCCATGCACATATATCATCATTCTGAGTTTTCAGGCCGGCAAAATTAACATCCAACTCCGGATAGCTCCCATTTGTTGTCTGCCCTGATCCGGCATTTCCTTCTGCACTTTCTGAGCCGTCTGGTGTATCTGTACCTCTATCCACGTATGTCCTAAGTCTGTTCTCTGCCCTGAGACTTCTATTGTGTCCTCTCACATACCGCACGACAAGACATACACAGACTAGTACTGCAAATACAGAGATTGCAAACACGATCTTCCATACTAGTTTATATGACGTTTTATTTACTCTGCGATGTGAATCAGGTTCACGCTTACTGTCCGCTGTATCATCATCCGTTGGTGCAGCACTGCTTTCATCATTGCTATTTGTGCTGCTATTTTCTCTGCTATTTTCCTCAACTATAGACTGAGCAAGAGCAATAGCCTCCGAAAGGCGTCTTTCCAACTCTCTTTGTTCATGTAGATCTGACATATCATCTACTCCGTTTTTCTGTAAAAAGTAAAGACCTGTAAG
>USSH01000211.1 GCA_900557435.1 uncultured Coprococcus sp.
ATACCGCCAGGGTATGTCATGCTCACGTTCTCCAATTCTATCATCTTACGTCTCCCTGAATGAAATTATATTATTTTCCCTCATTCAATAATCAACGAAATTGTAACAATTCTGTAACAATATGTCAAGTGTTTCCATATCTTACATATTTGATCAAGAAGTGTAGTAGAATCTTTGTCTGTTTTTTCAACAATATCAATACAAGCTATATAAATCCTGTGTTTATACAGCATTTATCGAATCTTCATACCACTTATGCACATAATAAAATTATGTCATATACAGATTAATTTTTTATTATAATCTCATCCTGGATTTATTAATTTTTTATATCAGTATCAGGCTCGAAATTTGACATATTTTTTACAAAAAGTCCACTAATGAAATTGACCTTGTCCCTAAAAAAACCTATAATTAGAAGAAAAACAACAGGGAGGATTATTACTTATGGATAATCAAAAAGATGCCATCCGCGATGCACGTCAGCTCGGGATTCCAAAGATGCTTTTGCTCGGATTCCAGCACATGTTCGCCATGTTTGGCGCAACAATTCTAGTTCCACTTCTCGTAAACGGCTACTTTGAAGGCGAGGGACTCTCAATTCAGGTAACTCTCATATGTGCTGGTCTTGGAACACTCTTCTTCCACTTATGTACGAAACTCAAGGTACCCGCATTCCTCGGTTCATCATTCGCTTTTCTCGGAGGTTTCTCCACAGTGGCAGGTCTGAAAACAGGAATTTTCAAAGACATGACAATGGGCGAAAAACTTCCGTACGCCTGTGGCGGTATCGTGGTTGCAGGTCTTCTGTATCTGGTACTTGCACTTATCGTAAAACTCGTCGGTGTGAAACGAGTCATGAGATTCCTTCCACCTGTAGTTACCGGACCCATCATCATCTGTATCGGTCTGAGCCTTGCACCATCGGCCATATCAAATGCATCCAACAACTGGCTGCTCGCATTTATCGCACTGGCCGTCGTAATCGTGTTCAACATATGGGGCAAAGGAATGTTCAAGATCATCCCTATCCTCATGGGCGTGCTCATCTCATACGGTGTGGCACTTATCCTTCACCTCTGTGGTGTGACAAACCCTGGCGGAACAGCTATTCTGGACTTCTCGACAGTTGCCGATGCAAGTGTGATCGGACTGCCACCTTTCCAGATCTGCAAATTTGATATAACAGCCATCCTTGTAATGGCTCCAATCGCCATAGCTTCCATGATGGAGCACATCGGTGACATCTGTGCTATATCAGCTACAGTTGACCAGAATTTCCTGGAGGATCCGGGACTTCACAGAACGCTTATCGGTGACGGTCTTGCAACCTCACTGTCAGCTCTCTTCGGCGGTCCTGCAAACACAACCTACGGAGAGAACACAGGAGTTCTCGAGCTCAGCCGTGTACACGATCCAAGAGTCATCAGACTTGCTGCTTTATTTGCAGTCATCCTCGGATTCATACCTAAGGTTTCAGCGATTATCAGTTCCATGCCTCTTGCCATCATCGGCGGCATAAGTTTCATCCTCTACGGAATGATCTCTGCCATCGGTGTAAGAAATGTGGTCGAGAACCACGTTGACTTCACAAAGTCAAGAAATCTGATAATAGCAGCCGTTATCATGGTATGCGGTCTCGGATTTACAAATGGTCTCACATTTACAATCGGCGGAACAACCATCACCCTCACAGGTCTTGCCCTTGCCGCTATATTCGGCATCCTGCTGAATGCCATTCTGCCTGGCAACGACTATACATTTGGCGAGAACACCAAGGGCGACGTAAGCCGCGGACTTGGAATGAATCCACAGAATTCTGATATAGAATCATAATCATAACATTTGCGGTTGTTTCCAATCTGTGTGGTTTTTATAACACGCGGATCGCTCCGCATTACATTATCTGTATTATTTAGGAGGTTACACAATATGACAGATTACACTGTAATGACACACCCACTTATTCAGCACAAGATATCAAAGCTCAGAGACAAGAACACCGGAACCGCTGAGTTCCGTGCACTCGTTGAAGAGATCGCAATGCTCATGGGATATGAGGCTTTAAAGGATCTTCCTACTGAGGAAGTATGCATTGAGACTCCTATCGAGGAGTGCATGACACCGGTCATCGCAGGAAGAAACCTTGCGATAGTTCCTATTCTCCGCGCGGGTCTCGGAATGGTCAGCGGACTTCAGGCTCTTGTTCCTACAGCCAAGATCGGACACATCGGACTGTACAGAGATGAGGAGACACATGAGCCTCATGAGTACTACTGCAAACTCCCTGATCCTATCGACGAGAGACTCATCGTTGTTACAGACCCTATGCTGGCAACAGGCGGATCAGCAGTTGCAGCCGTGGACTTCATCAAGCAGCACGGCGGCAAGAACATCAAGTTCATGTCCATCATCGCTGCACCACAGGGCATTGAGAGACTTCTCAAGGCTCATCCGGACATCCAGCTCTACGTTGGACATGTTGACCGCGAGCTGAATGAGAACGCATACATCTGCCCGGGACTTGGCGATGCCGGCGACAGAATATTTGGCACGAAGTAAAATCAGCAAGGATTTGCAGTAAGGATTTAACGGTCTGGATTTCGTTGCAAAGTTATTTGTTGTAAAGAATTTCTAAGAAAGACTGCCCCGCATATATGACAAATCTACCATCCACGATGGCAAGATGTCATGGCTGCGGGGCAGTCTTTTGTCAATTTTGTCAATTATCCTTTTCACGCTGTGTTGGATAGGAAGCTTGCCCATGTAGCCATTTGTCAATTATCCTTTTCACGCTGTATAGCACCATAAAAGTATAAAATTATCCTGCCACGCCCAAATACGAGCTCTTCAGGATAAAACCAGCATTTTTTATCCTAAAAAGCTTAAAATACTATGATTAAGGATAATTTTATACCTTTTCCATGTGAAATTCCTCTATTCAGGATAATCCCCTATTCAAAATAAACCTCCATCCGGGATAATCTCCTCTCCCCAACCTTAGTTATATACTTTAGCGGAGCATTTTCACCAGATTTATCCGTAAACTGCCCCCAACAATCAAATTCTAATCAATTCGTCCCAATCAAATCCCACTCTAATTACTCCAAACGAATCCCAATCTAATCCCACTCAAATTTTTACACTTCTAACATTTTTATTAAGAATTGCTTTTCGATATCCATTTGCGCGGCTTTCATGCTATCATATAGAAGAATGTATCAGTTTTTCCAGGAAAATCTGACAAGAAGCATCAGTCCTCAAAAGAGAGGTTTTCATAAGCTGATGTTCAAAACCGGAGGTCTTTTATGGAATCACAGAAGAGATATACAAAAAAACAGAGAACGCTGGACATTATCGAGAGGCTAAAGAAGGAATATCCTGATACGGTATGCACTCTCGACACATCACACGCATGGCAGCTACTTGTCAGTGTCCGCCTGGCGGCGCAGTGCACTGATGCAAGGGTGAACGTTGTGGTGCAGGATCTTTTCGCAAAATATCCGGGAGTAAAAGAACTGGCCGCTGCAGATGTCAGTGACATTGAGGCCATTGTCAGACCTTGCGGACTGGGGAAAAGCAAGGCCAGAGATATAAGCGCATGTATGAACATGCTTGTTGATTCCTACAACTGTCAGGTTCCTGACAGCTTAGACGAGCTGCTAAAGCTCCCTGGCGTTGGCAGAAAAAGTGCCAACCTCATCATGGGTGACATATATGGCAAGCCAGCCATTGTGACTGACACCCATTGTATCCGGCTTGTCAACCGTATGGGATTGGTTGACGGGATCAAAGACCCGAAAAAAGTTGAGATGGAACTGTGGAAACTTGTACCTCCAGAGGAGAGCAATGACTTCTGTCACAGGCTTGTGGATCACGGGAGAGCCGTGTGCTCAGCCAGGACAAAACCGCATTGCGATGCATGTTGTCTAAATGACATATGCAAAAAGATCTTATAAAATTTCATAAGGAGGAACTATATGGAGTATATGGAAAATCTTACAGGCTACGTTGAAAAACAATCACATCTTTGTCAGCAGCACGATAACATCGACAAAGAACTGTACAGCAAATATGGTGTAAAGCGTGGTCTTCGTGACGAGAATGGTCAGGGAGTATTGACCGGACTTACAAACATTTCCCAGATCATAGCATTTAAGGATGTGGACGGTCAGAAAGTCCCATGTGATGGAGAGCTGCTGTATCGCGGCTACGATGTGCAGGATCTGGTAAAGGGCGGCAAGGGAAAACGTCATATATTTGAGGAGGCTGCTTATCTGCTGCTTTTTGGTGAACTTCCTACCAAGGCACAGCTCACAGAATTCAGCGGAGTTATATCTGAGTCTATGAATCTGCCAACAAACTTCACACGAGATGTCATCATGAAGGCACCAAGTGTTGATATCATGAATTCGATGACGAGGAGTGTCCTGACACTGGCATCCTATGACAATCAGGCAACAAACCTTGACATCGACAATGTGCTGAGACAGTGCATCGGACTCATCGGCACATTTCCTATGATGGCCGTCTACGGCTACCACGCATACAACCACTATGAGAATGATGGAAGTATGTACATACATCGTCCTGACAAAGATGCATCAGTGGCAGAGAACTTGCTCAGAATGCTCAGGCCAGACATGAAGTACACTGAACTTGAGGCGAGGGTTCTGGACATCGCTCTCCTGCTTCACATGGAGCACGGCGGCGGTAACAACTCAACATTTACGACCAGAGTTGTAACATCCTCTGGTTCAGATACCTACTCAGCGATCGCCGCTGCCCTCTCATCCCTTAAGGGAAGAAAACACGGCGG
>USSH01000212.1 GCA_900557435.1 uncultured Coprococcus sp.
TATGTAATCATCCGCAGAGCTATTTTGAAGTACATGAAGAAAACTATTAAGGAGATGAGATTATCACGAAGAAGCAAACAATCAATTCAAAAAAAGCAGTGATGATAGGCTGTGGCTTTGTTGGTTCTGCATCTGTGTTTGCTTTAATGCAAAGCGGATTATTTACGGAGATTGTCCTTATTGATGCAGATAAAAATAAGGCGGAGGGGGAAGCGATGGATATCAGTCACGGAATCCCATTCGCAAGCCCGATGAAAATATATGCTGGAGACTATGATGATGTGGCAGATGCTGCCATTGTTATTATATCTGCAGGAGCGGGGCAAAAGCCAGGAGAGACAAGACTTGATCTTGTTAATAAAAATGTGGCAATATTTAAGTCGATTATTCCTGAAATCGCCAAAAGAGACTTTGCAGGTATCATGCTGGTAGTTGCCAATCCAGTAGATATTCTGACCCAGGTAGCAATAAAGTTATCAGGACTTCCAGAAAACAGGGTGATTGGATCTGGAACCGTTTTAGATAGTGCAAGATTAAGGTACAAGCTGGGCGAACACTTATCAGTTGACAGCAGAAGTGTTCATGCATTTATAGTGGGGGAGCATGGAGATAGTGAAGTTGTGGCATGGTCATCAGCCAATGTATCAGGTGTTCCGTTAAGTGAAATGTGTGAAATGCGTGGACATTATAAGCATAGGGAAAACACAGAGGAAATAGCGGCTGCGGTTAAGAATAGTGCTTATGAAATTATAAACAAAAAGCATGCTACATATTATGGAATTGCAATGTCGGTAAAAAGAATCTGTGAGGTGATCATGAGAGATGAGAAATCAATACTCCCGGTATCACACATGATTCATGGTGTATATGACATTGACGGAGTATCGTTGAGTATGCCGGCTATTGTAGGAGCAGATGGTGTTGAGTCAGATATACCTATAAATCTGAATGGAGAGGAAGCATTAAAGCTTAAGGAATCAGCCGATTCATTGAAGAAAATTGTAGAAACAATTGAATTGTAAATTTTTAACATAGAAGGAGATAAAAGCATGGAAGTAAAGTATTATGTATGTAAGCACTGTGGAAACATTGTTGAAAAGGTAAAGGACAAGGGTGTACCTGTCATGTGTTGTGGAGAGGCTATGAAGGAATTAAAAGCCGGAGTGACAGACGCTGCAGTTGAGAAGCATGTACCTGTGTATACGGTGGAAGGTAATCATGTTCATGTTGTTGTCGGAGAGACAAAACATCCAATGCTTGAAGAGCATTTCATTGAGTGGATCACATTAAATACCAATCAGGGTATTTACAGAAAGCAGTTAAATCCGGGACAGGATCCGGTAGCGGAATTCTGCCTTTGTGATGGCGAACAGGTAGAAGAAGTATATGCATATTGTAATCTGCATGGATTATGGAAATGCTAAAAGTATTTGAATGGAATCACACAGAAAAAGCATGAGGACTAAACATCCTTATGCTTTCAGCCGTTTTTTTGATATAATTAAACTATCGGTTAAAGTTACTTGTAGATGAAGGCAATACAAATCTTCAGAGAGAAAGCGGAAAAGAACAAAGAAAAGGTGTGATCATATGTGGACAATAAAGAGAATTGACGAGGCAGATTTTGGCTGTGAGGAGAGACTTCCGGGTGAACCGCTGATGGTGCTGGTGAGCCTTGAGAGCGATGATGGAAGAGTTATACAGTTCGAGACTGCGGATAACTGGCTGACAGTTCAGGAACTTTCTGAGGGTGATGACTGGCCGGAGGATATAGAGATGCCAGACGCGGCTGATGAGAGAACAGCCAGACAGAATCAGTGGATGGAGAATTATTTTGAAGCGCTGGAAGAACTGGAGCAGGATGACGTTATAAATGAAGAGGTATAATTAATTTTCTACGTGTTTGCAGAAAAGCTATATGAAGCTAGAAAAACAAGAAAACTGAAGATCCGGTTGAAATTAAGATGTGGGATGTAGATCGTGGGCATGGACCTGCGGTCTGCATCCTTTTTGTTGTACTCACGAGAATTGTGGAAATGTCTGCCCGAGATACATAATAAAATAAAGTTATCCTGCATGATTTCTTAGTTTAGGAAATTGTATGGTGAATACTAAAAAGATATACTATATGCATAATTATACCGAAAAGGAATGGTGACATATGGATATAAGAGATATGACTTATTTTTTACAGATAGCGGAGTATGAAAACGTATCGAGGGCGGCTGAGGAGCTGCATATTTCACAGCCACCTCTCAGCAGGCAGCTCAGAAAGTTGGAAGAGGAACTGGGAGTGGAATTGTTTACGAGGGATAACGGCAGGCTGCAGCTCACGGAAGCAGGGCACTTTTTCAGGGAGAGGGCGCAGGAGGTCATATCGCTGGTGGATAAGACCAGAAGCCAGATGGCTGAGAGGTATAATGGAGCCGGAGGCAAGATAAGGATAGGAACTATAGAGACCCTAAGTGCAGAGAAGCTTCCGAAATGGGTGGCGGGATTTCATGAGCTTTACCCAAATGTGACGTATCAGATAGTAAATAATAATTCCGAGGAGATTATCCGGATGGTTGACAAGGGCCTGCTTGATATGGGGATCGTGAGGGAGCCAGTTAACAGCCAGTACTATGAGAGAATAAGGCTTCAGGAGGATTCGTGGATAGCATATATACCGAACAGAAATCCTCTGTCGCAGAAGAATAGGACAACTATAGAGATAGAGCTTGCTGATCTCAAGGATGAACCGCTTATACTGCCATCAAGGGGCATACATGAGAAGCAGATAAAGACGTGGTTTGAGATGATAGGTGCCGAGCCGAAGGTTGTGTGCTGGTATTCATCTCTGGTAAATGGCGTGTCCCTCGTAAAAAACGGTATAGGGACAATGCTCTGTCCAAAGTCTGCGCAGTCTATTCTGGATTACAGTTGTGCGGCTGTGAGGGAGATCGTGAATCCTACCATGACAACGGGGTCGGTAATCGTGTGGAAGAACTTCCACAATCTGTCGGAGTCGGCAAGAAAGTTTATAGATTACGTGAAGTCGAAGGAGATAAAAGAATAGATGATATACCCATAAAGTATATGAGCATGAAATGCATACCTGTAGAGTATAAAAAATAGAAAAATGGTGATTTGACAATGCATGCCAGCACTGATATCATGAGCCCATCGAAAACGAAATGCAGTTGATCAGGCAAAGGAGCCACTCTTTAGGGAGAGGCTCCTTTTCTTTATATCTGACAGCCGTGTTTAAGTTGAACAGAGGCAGGAGGGAAGAATATGCATGATATGAGACGATATGTGACAGATCAGATCAGGTGGATAAAGCAAATGTCTTATGAAGATATACCAGATGAAGTGAAGACGAGGGCAAGATGGATTCTTCTGGATTCCGTGGGCTGCATAGTGAATGGAATGTCGGGAGACAGGCTTCCACCTGATATATATGAAGCGGTGCTGAAAAGTTCAGCGGCGATGGTGTCGACAGAGCTATATGAGGGAAACAGGTTTTCGATAGGACATCCTGCATGTCATATAGTTCCGCTGCTTTTGGTTGAGGCCGGAGAGCGCGCAGATCTTACATATAAAGATGTTTTAAGGATTTTCATTTGCGCATATGAGCTTGCATCAAGGTGGGGACGTTCAGTGAGATTTACAAATGATATGTTGGGACATGGCACCATAATGAATGCTGGAGCGGCAGTTGTGGAAGGGCTCATGGCTGACATGACAGAGGAGGAATTTGTTAATTATCTCATGACATGCGAAGTGCTTCCGGAGGTGTCAACGTGGCAGTCAGTATTTGAGGGAAGTGCAATACATGACTATTATCCTGGAATCGCGGCGGTAAATGCCAAGAATGCACTTTACATGTCAAATAACAATGTGAAGAGCAGTGAGGAACTAATAAGAAGCGTGTACGGAAAGATAACAGGGACAAAAGTCATAGAAGACAATTTGTCCGATGACGATGACATAGGCTGGTACATAGTGAAGAATTATTTCAAAGTACATTCAGGGTGTAGATTCATCCATCCGTTTGCAGATGTGATAGAGCAGCTGATGAAAGAAGGGCTCACCAGGGAAGATGTGAGGGAGATACAGGTAGCTACATATAAAAAAGCGGCGATGATCTCAGATCAACATGTGACAAATGTTCTGGCGGCGAAATTCTCAACACCGGTATCACTGGCGATTCTGTTGTCGGAGGGGCGTTTGTATCCCGAAGATATAGAGCGGGCGCTTAAGAAAGGATATATTCAGGAGTTGGCATCAAAAATCTATCTCACGGAGGATGACAGGTACAATGAACTGCTGCCGGATGTCCGGGGAGGAATGGTGAGAGTCATAAAAAATGATGGACAGGTGATAGAACGGGAGGTCTTCCATGCGCATGGCGATTTTGATGATCCGGCAGGATATACAGAGGGGCAGCTCACGGACAAGTTCCAGAGTGTGACAGAGAGGTGTTTGGATTTATCGCAGCAGGAAGATCTGATAGAGAGCATATTGAGGGGCAGTGATGAACTTACAGTGCAGGAAATTTTCAGGACATATTTTGAATGTGTCAGATAGGAGGAGATTATGAGCAAGACAGAGTTTCTGTTTTTGTCAGAGGACGACCTTGTTAAAGCAGGGGTGCTGAATGCTTCGGAATGCATAGATACGTGTGAGGATGTATTTGGCATACTGAGTGATGGTGATTACCTGATGGGTGGTCTGAATCACAATGAACATGGATTGTCCATTGTGTTCCCGAAGGAAACACAGTTTCCGGGAATGCCGGTGGCTGGACCGGAAAGAAGATTTATAGCCAT
>USSH01000213.1 GCA_900557435.1 uncultured Coprococcus sp.
TGGCAGGATGTACCAAATAGCCGGTTTGCAATAGCAGGACAGACATATCCTGAGCCGTCACCGTATGACAGACTCATTATGGATCGCCATGTGAGGTGTGTGGGCGATGTGGTTGCAATCATAGCAGCTGAGGATGAAAAGTCAGCAATCAAGGCTATGAAACTCATAAAGGTAAAATATAAAATCTTAGAGCCTGTTCTGGATTTCCGCAAGGCAAAGGATAATGATATATTGGTTCATCCTGAGGACGACTGGTTTCCGCCGGTTCAGGTAGGTGGCGATCCAAAACGCAACCTGATAGCAAGCGATGTAGGCGGTGATGGCGATGTTGATGCTGTTATAGCTGACTGTGATGAGGTGCTGGAGAACAGATATCATATGAGAGCCTTTAACCAGGCTATGATGGAGACTTTTCGAACGTATACACACCTTGACCGTTATGGAAGGCTTCATGTAATTTCTTCTACACAGATCGTGTTTCATGTACGTCGTATTCTGTCAAGAGCGCTTGGCATTCCAAAGAGCAGGATCAGAGTGGAAAAACCACGTATAGGAGGCGGTTTTGGAGCAAAGCAGACAGCGGTAAGTGAGGTGTATCCTGCATTTGTGACCATGAAGACCGGACGTGCGGCCAAGATCATATTTACGAGACAGGAAAGTCAGATCGCAGGCTCGCCGCGCCATGAGATGGAGGTGAGTGTTCGTCTGGGAGCAGACCGCGATGGACATATAAGGGGACTTGATCTGTATACGCTGTCCAACACAGGAGCGTATGGAGAGCATGGACCTACAACAGTCGGACTTAGCGGGCATAAGTCCATCCCGTTATATACAGGAGGTCTTGAGGCATATAGGTTTGGATATGATGTTGTATATACGAACACTATGGCAGCCGGCGCATACAGAGGATATGGAGCTACACAGGGAATCTTCGCACTTGAGTCTGCGGTGAATGAACTTGCGGAGAAACTGGGGATAGATCCGACCGTGATCCGTGAGCAGAATATGCTGCGCGAGGGAATGAAGATGCCTGCGTATTATGGTGAAACGGCAAATGCGTGTGCTCTTGACAGATGTATGGCCAGATGCAAGGAGATATTTAACTGGGATGATAAATACCCTGTCAGGTACATGGGAAACGGAAAAGTCAGGGCTGCAGGAGTGGCAATGGCCATGCAGGGTTCTTGTATATCGAATGTGGATGTAGGATCTGCAACGGTCAAGCTTGCGGATGATGGTACATTTAACCTGATAATCGGTGCTGCAGATATGGGAACTGGATGTGATACTATCCTTGCACAGATGGTTGCGGAGTGCATGGACTGCTCGGTTGATGACGTGGCGGTATTTGGAGCAGATACAGATGCTTCACCGTATGATTCCGGCTCATATGCTTCATCCACTACGTATGTAACAGGAAAGGCTGTGGAGCTTGCATGTGATAAATTGAAGAAGAAGCTGTGCGCAATTGCAGCAGGAATGCTTGGATGTGAACAGGATGAAATGTATTTCGAAAATGGCAGGGCATATCGGACAGGAACAGATCAAAGCGTTTCTTTGGCTGATATAAGTGTTAAGGATCAGGTCGCAAATGATATTGCTGCTGTAGCTACAGTCTCTCATTCATCTCCGGTTTCACCTCCTCCATATATGGTCGGAATGGTTGAGATAGAACTTGACAGATATACAGGAGAAGTGAAGATACTGGATTATGCTGCAGTCGTGGATTGTGGCATAGCCATAAATCCGGCACTGGCACGTGTTCAGGCGGAGGGAGGCATAGTCCAGGGAATCGGACACACTCTGTTTGAGAACATCACCTATAATGCGAAGGGATGCCCGATAGAGTCGAGTTTTATGCAATACAAGATACCAACCCGTCTTGATATGGGACATTTGAGAGTGGAATTTGAAAACAGCTATGAGCCTACAGGTCCTTTTGGAGCCAAATCTATAGGAGAAGTAGTTATCAATACTCCGGCACCGGCTATTGCACATGCCATATACAGGGCGACAGGTGTATGGCACAGAGAACTGCCGATCACACCGGAGAAGATTCTTATGTCCATGCCAGAAGAGTGATTGGAGATAACATAAGCAGAATAACAGATCTGTAATATGAAAATAAAATATACAGGAGAAAACAACAGATGAAAAATAAGTTTAAACTTTCAGAAACAGCATTCCAGCTTGATGGAAGGATGCCTCTTTCCCAGGCGATACCTCTTGGACTTCAGCATGTCCTTGCAATGTTTGTCGGAAATTTGACACCATTATTGATTATCACAGGAGCATGCGGACTGGTCGGTGGTGAATTTGCTGATCTTCAGCTTTCACTGCTTCAGAACGCAATGCTTATCGCGGGAGTTGTCACCCTGATACAGCTTTTCTCAATAGGACCTGTTGGAGGAAAGGTACCGATCATTATGGGTACATCTTCAGGTTTTATAGGAGTATTCAACAGTGTGGCGGCAACCATGGGCGGTGGAGTGCTTGCGTATGGTGCGATTATGGGCGCATCCATTATCGGTGGCTTGTTTGAGACTGTGCTTGGTTTTTTCCTGAAGCCTCTGCGCAGATTTTTCCCGGCTGTTGTAACAGGTACAGTGGTTTTATCCATTGGACTCAGCCTTATATCGGTGGGAATAAATTCGTTTGGAGGTGGAAATAATGCCGCAGACTTTGGATCCATGGAGAACCTTCTGCTTGCATTATTTGTCCTTGTGGTCATCCTTTTCTTTAAGCACTGGACAAAAGGATTTTTGAGCTCGTCATCTATTCTTTTTGGAATAATCGCAGGTTATATCGCAGCGATCATAATGGGATTTGTTCTTCCGAGAACAGGTATAACTGCTGACGGTGTGGAATATACCAAAGCCTGGGTGCTGAACTGGGACAAGGTGAAAGATGCTTCTTGGTTTGCGATTCCACAGCTCATGCCTGTAAAACCGGTGTTTGATGTGCGCGCAATCCTTCCTGTGCTCATAATGTTTATCGTAACAGCGGTGGAGACCGTAGGTGATATATCAGGTGTTATGGAAGGTGGCCTTGGAAGGGAAGCCACAGACAAGGAACTCTCAGGTGGTGTGATGTGTGACGGTCTGGGTTCATCTCTTGCAGCGGTGTTTGGAGTCCTTCCAAATACATCATTCAGCCAGAATGTTGGACTTGTAGCCATGACTAAGGTCGTCAACAGATTTGCGCTTGCAACAGGAGCGATATTCCTGATATTATGTGGCCTTTGCCCTAAACTTGCAGCACTGGTGTCGATCATGCCTCAGTCAGTACTTGGCGGAGCTGCGGTTATGATGTTTTCTTCGATAGTTATCAGTGGTATTCAGCTCATAACAAAAGAACCGTTAAGTGCACGCAACCTGTCCATAGTTTCAGTGGCACTGGGCGTGGGCTATGGAATGGGAGCCAATCCGGGTATTCTTGCAAATGCCCCTCAGCTGCTCCAGCTTGTTTTTGGAGGCTCGGGAATTGTTCCTGCGGCAATGGTTGCAATTCTGCTTAATATTATCCTGCCTAAAGAAAAGTCCTTGGGAGAAGAAGATGTCTAAACGATGGAGCAAATTACAACAGAGATTATATAATCTGATGGACGAATCGGTGGGATTTCAGATTCACTGTGCGATATACAAAATGAATTCTAATTTTTCACACCAGACAAATCCACTTCCAAGGTATTTTATAACCGTGGGCAAGGATGTGGTATGGGATTATCCGAGGCAGTTTGACACATCATATAAGTATGGATGGAATAGTTACCCATGGGATGGTGAGATGTCGGACATATCGCAGGTTATAGAGAACTATGTCCAGAGACCGGAATCGGAGATCATGGATCCAGTGGATGGAGATGTATGGGGACTGGTTGATATACTCAGAGTTTGCGACCGCAGGGTCGGAAGAAGGAGGCTTGAGAAGCTTCTTGATTCTACGTATGATGAGGTACTTCGTATGATAATTGAGAGGAGATTATATGCCACTAAGGATAGTTAGAAATGACATTGTGAAGATGACCACGGATGCCATTGTGAATACGGCAAATGATCATGTGGCCGTTGGAACAGGATGTGACGGAGCCGTATACAGGGCAGCAGGGTATGATGAACTTTTAAATTATCGCAAGAAATCATATTCTCTTACTTCATAGAAAATGAAATATATGACATTATTGAACTGGATATTCAACTGGAAGAACACGGACTGCCGTGTGCCATTTCGTAATATTACAGGATTTTTCAGGGTCGCTTTCGAAGCGACCTTTTTTCGTGCCCTCTTTTGTATAATGCGGATATAAGATAAAACACCGAGAGGTGATTACATATTATAAGGAGGACAAATATTATGCGTAAAGGTTTAACAGAGGTTGTTTTTATTTTGGACAGAAGTGGTTCTATGAGGGGACTTGAGGCAGATACCATAGGTGGATTCAACTCCATGATTGAGAAACAGAGAAAAGAGGAGGGGGAGGCATATATCTCCACAGTGCTTTTTGACGATCAGACGGAGGTGATCTATGACAGGGTTTCAGTGGACAAAGTGGAGCCTATGAATGACAGGCAGTACTATGTCAGGGGCTGCACAGCCCTTCTCGATGCCATTGGCGGAGCGATCGACCATATTGCAAATGTTCACAGATATTCGAGGGAAGAAGACAGACCGGAAAAGACATTATTTATCATAACCACTGATGGAATGGAAAATTCCAGCCGAATGTACACCTACAAAATGGTAAAAAAGATGGTGGAGAAGGAGAAGAAAAAATATGGCTGGGAGTTCCTGTTCCTTGG
>USSH01000214.1 GCA_900557435.1 uncultured Coprococcus sp.
GATCAGAAACGGGAAAATCTACTGTACTCACCTTTCTTTTTCATCGTATCCCTATCTTCATCCTGATAATACTTTCGCCCAAGAATATATACCCCACTTCCCGTGGTTCTGTCTATTCTCAGTGGAATACATACATTTTCCCGTTTCTGATCATTCAATACATCGAGCAGTCTCTGACTGTCATCAGCATAATCTTCGTCATTTGCCATATCAGACACATCCGACTGAGGGATTATAGAAAACGGATTGTCAAGATCTGACCTGAAAAAAAGCATATCCATAAGATCCAGGCTCTTGTCCTTTTTTCTCGGAGCCAGCCCCACCTGTTCTGAGTCTCTATCGATCTGCCAGGCCGCATCGTCACCTCTCACCTGCCTGAATCCCATATCGTAGAACTGTGAAGCAATATCAAACCACAGTATCGCTATCAGCATTTCAAATGTAATAGCCTGGACAATTCCTGGTCTGCAGCATTTTACGCATGGAAGATCCTCGTCAAAATAATCAGCAGCGAGTGGCGTGACACTGCCATCTTCAAAACTTTCCCAGACAGCTCTCTCGAATAATTCCGGAGTATTATCTGCCACGTCAAGAATAGCTTTCCATCTATCCTTTATCTTCATCTTTCCATGATCTGTGGGAATCAGCATATTCTCAAGTCTTGTAAATGCCTCTCTTATAGCCTTCCTGTTATGTACTCTTATGTCACTTCTGGCATCCGTAATACTCTCTATTCCTTTATCTTTTTCTATATTTATCTTTGGAGTATCAAGTTTCAGCCTGATGTATCCCTCAATAAATTCCGGAATATCTATCTCCCCATAATCGTACTGTAGTTGAAGTAGTCTGAGTCTGATGTAATTTTTCTTTTCACCCGTATATGCCCATCTGTTTATTTCATCAGCCAACTCCACCAATTTGTCAACCTGATCATCAACATCCTCTGTCTTTCCGTCAGCTGACATATCACCATCTACGCCAGCCGACATGCTATTATCTCCGCCAGCTCCACAAGCTTCACTGTCCGACATCATCTCTCTGACAATGGCATAGTCCTTAAACTTTCCTGCTAATACCTTATCATTTTTTAATATAGCAACAACTTCTCTTTTAAATGTGAGTGCGGCTTCGATTCTTATTTCGCTAGTTTCGCTATCTTCGCTGGTTTTGCTATTCTGTCTATCCTCATATTCTGCGCTTTCCTCGAGTTTTTTCTTAAAACGGCCACAACAGAAAACAGCTGTTATACGCGGATTATCTTCGTATTCTCTCATATTATAGAGAAATATGGCAGAATCCTCTTTATTGATATCAAAGTCTTTTTTTAACCTTTTGTAATAAGCTTCCTTAAACCCTTTCATTCTATCTACCCCACTCTATTCGCTGTCCGGCAACAAGCCTCACCATTCTATGAGCTCTCTTCATATATATATATGAATCCGAATAGGCATCTTCAAATTTGTATAGTGATTTGTTGTTGCTACACAAGTAAATATTAAGCATTCTTTTTACCACAAGCGTAAAGTCCAAGTCGGCCGGTAATTCGTCAGAAAAATATATGGTTCTAAATCTTTCGTATTTTTCACAAAAGATTTCTGGATGTTCAAATCGTTCCTTAACTTCACGATATTCTGGAAAATCACCAAGCGAAATAACAGATTGTCCTAGGACATCAACCAATTCGTCTTCTGAAGCGGAGTCGATCCATGCCGCCTCCTCTTCCAATATAGCTCTCTCATCATCAGGAAGATCATCTATATTAAATTCTGGAGCATTGAGACGCTCGACATCTTTCTCATACAGTTTATTTGCTCTGTCCAGCATCTCGTCGGTGATGATTTCCTTTATCTTCTTTCCTGTAAGCAGTTCATAGATTGGATCACAGTATGCCAGCAGATTAAATTTTACGATATCACCGGAATAATACTCCGAAAAGATATCATCAAACCTCATCTCCCCCCATTCCAGTCCCGCTGCCATCTGATATATCTGCTCAAATGTCGAGACCGGACGTGTAACCAATGTATTGCGTCCAAAATCTTCATTTGTAAGTATCACCTTAACCGCGCAATAAAGAAAATTCTCCAGACATGTTCTAAGTATCTGCGGCATATGAGGCGACAAAACCGTTCTGTAACCTTCCTCTCTCCATAGGCTGTTCGCCCTGCCATATTCATCAAGTCTCGATATGTTATTCTCGATGAATCTCATAATCCCCTCCTCGCTGCACTTACCCTCCGAATCGACTATATCGGGCAGGATCGAATTGCTCCTGCCACTCATCGTCATCTCCAAGTCATACAGCTTCTTCTCAAAACTATGCTGTCGATAATTCAGATTCCTAAGTCTGCCAACCATCATTCCCATAATATTGCCCCTTTCTTTTTACATGTCCAAACTTACTTTATTTTACCACAATATCTGCACTCTGTATGTGATGTCACTGCTCTATTTCGTGTTCCAACCTTAACCCATCTTGTAACCTTTTTAATCTTGCAGGTCACTGTAGACGCACATCTCTTCTGCGGATCAGGCTGTGTCGCGTATTTTCCATTGCACACTGTACAGTGCTTCTGACACCAGCCTATGATCTTACTATTACTATAAGGACCGTCCAGGCTTCCAGAATAAAACTCAGATGCATCTGAACCGTCAGGCCATGTCAGAAAAGCTTTCTTCACTACTTTCTTCTTAAACACAGGTTCCTTTACTGTCTTATCAGCCACCTTCACCCAGGAATGTTTGCATCCCGATGTCACCACCTTTATAACATCCTTTGTTCCATCAGTGTAATATACTGCCACTTTACAGGCACCCTTTTTCTGCCATGTCTCGATAGCATATGCTCTTTTAGTATCATCATATCTGTATATAGATACAAAACTCTCATCAGCTGACTTTACACTTTTGATGTTCTTCGAGGTAGTCACATCCCTAAGATATACATTTCCAGTATACAAGGTCATAGACACCGTTATATAACATTTTATAAGCTTACGGTCACCGGTTACAACCTCCACATACCTTCGTCCGCATTTTTTTCCTGTAAAACAAAGCTTGTTATAATCGACTTTTCTTACCGTAGCATATTTGCTGTCGCCATATAATCTTACGGTCACTATCTCCCGGTCAAATCTCACGGTATTGCTCTCGTTTCCAAGAAGTGGTATCTGCATGATCTCCACATTGTTTTTGTATAGAACATCTGCCTTTGCCTCTCTTGCCGGAACAAATGCCAGCGCAAATGCAAACATCAACACCGCTGTTACAACCATTGATAAAATCTTCCTCATCTTCTTCATAATAATCCTCCTTATGAAATGTCACCACACCCATTATCTCCTTGCACCACATAAGCTGCACTCCTTGTGGGAGGTGATGCTTGTATACTTTGTTCCAACTCTGACTGTTCTGTCCTGCATCCATATTCCTTCGCCAACTGTCCATGCACATCTTCCAAGTGGATCCGGATATGGAACGTCAGGCCCCATGCAGCTAATACAATGCAATACATCCCATTGTAATTTCTGTTCACCTCCCGCAAGATAAAATGCATTTGAACCGTCAGGCCAGAGATATATAAATACCGGATATTCCTTCACCTTATATATAGCTTTTGCCTTTGTCCTGTCTGCCACGGTCACCCATTTGTGCTGATGAGCAGCTGTCGAGATTTTGTGTTTGACCATCTCACCGTCGGAATATATGATCGTAATCGTCGATGTTCCTTTTTTTGATGTTGTCTTTAACAGATATGATTTCTGTCCTTTGCCCAGCTGGGTCTTGACCACACCGGTATTTGAAGATTTTATATACTCTATCTTCCTCTTTGACTTTACGATCCTGTATGTATTCGACTTCGTATAATTGACTGTCTCCACTCTGCCGTAGCACTTTGTCAGCTTATTATCCTTTGTCAGCACCTCAAAATATCTTCTGCCCTTTTGCTTTCCAGTGATCTCTATCTTATCCGATGCTATCTTCTTGACTTCCGCATACTTTGCGTCACCATAAAGCTTCACGCTTTTGATTCCTGACTGGAACGTGATAACCCTGGTCTCATAACCCAGCAGCTTCACAGTGATCGACTTCTCATTTTTAGTGGCAGCCTGTGCTTTTCTCAACGGTACACATGCCGGTACACATGTCAGTACCATCGCAAATACCACCAAAGCAGCAATCGCACGCGACAACATTTTCATACCATGTTGTTTTCCTCTCTTCATACCTCTTTGTCTTCCTCTTTTCATAACTTTTACCTCCTTTTTGTCCATCAGCTCATTTAAGATCGCATTTAAATTCTCCTTCTGATCACATTTACTGCAATCAGGAATACTATTATTCCAATTATTGCATACGTTATGGACTTTTTAAATATCTGCCATGCAGTCGGTGCCTTGTCATCAGGCTTGATGAACTTCAGCTGGTCAGGTGTTCTGTTGCTGAAATGTACAATGTACTTATCCCCTTTCTCAGCCTGAAGATTGATCGTGTCAAGTTCCTTTACTACATACTTTTTATCATCGTATGTATACTCCAAAGTGAGTTTCTGGGAATACCCGCCCATCATATCATCATTCTGAACCGCGGTTACTGTAGCAACAGCCTCAGGGTGTATATGGCGATTTAACATATAAAGCCCGATAAATGTGATACATACAAAAACTACAACAATTATCGCCAGTATCTTGAGCAGTGTCGCGATCACTCCGCCAAGCTTGCCTCTGACAAATAAATACCCGGCGGTAAATGCAAGGAACTCCCCGGTGGTCCAAAAGTATG
>USSH01000215.1 GCA_900557435.1 uncultured Coprococcus sp.
CCTCTCTGAGCCACTGACGCAGACTACTGATCCTCTTCACTGTCATTCATGTATAAATATGTTTTCACAAAAATTATTTTATGACAGGAGATGGCCTTTGTCAAGATTTTTTGCCTTATAACGACTGTGTAAATGAATTTTTCCTTGCACTTCTCCACAAATGATGATATAGTAACCCCCAGGGAATGAAGTTCTCCCCTGGGCAACCTAAACTGCTATAGATATCATAGCTGATGACTTCTACGATTATTTTTGTCGCAGAAGTGTCAGCTTTTTTGTTTTCATAATAAGAAAATGCTTTGATACATCTGCTGGATTAAGGAGGTATTGTATTATCATGTTGACATCACTTGCACTCATTTTCATAGTCGGATTGGCGATGGGCGCCATCTGTCAGAGGCTTAAGCTGCCGCGCATCATAGGAATGCTGGCAACGGGAATCGTTCTTGGCCCGTATGTGCTGGATTTCCTTGATCCGTCCATATTGTCCATATCTGCGGATCTCAGAAAGATAGCACTTATCATCATACTCATCAAGGCGGGACTGTCCCTTGACCTTAAGGATCTGAAGAAGGCAGGACGCTCGGCTGTACTGCTCTCATTTGTCCCGGCGTCATTCGAGATCATCGGATATATACTGTGCGCACCTGTTATACTTGGAATAAACCGCACAGAGGCAGCTGTCATGGGCGCGGTGCTTGGTGCTGTATCACCGGCTGTCGTTGTTCCGAGAATGGTGAATCTCATAGAGAAAAAGTACGGAACTGACAAGGTGATTCCGCAGATGATACTTGCGGGAGCATCCTGCGACGATATATTTGTCATAGTGCTTTTTACCACATTTCTCAGCATGGCGCAGGGCGGAAGTGCTCATGTCATGGATTTCGTGAATATTCCAATATCTATCGTGCTTGGAATACTGCTTGGGGTAGTCGTTGGATATGGACTTTATTTGTTCTTCGAGACTTCCTATGCAAGACAGCACTGCGTGCGAAACAGCATGAAGGTCATCATCGTGCTGGGATTTTCATTCCTGCTTATAGCGATAGAGAGATGGCTTGAGGGAAAAGTGTCGGTGTCGGGACTTCTTGCGGTGGTGGCTATGGCATGTGTCCTGAAACTCAAATGTCCAGAGTCGGTGTCGGGAAGACTCTCACAGAAATTTGGAAAGCTGTGGCTTGCGGCGGAGGTTATATTGTTCGTGCTTGTGGGTGCGGCTGTGGATATCAGATACACCCTGGCAGCAGGACTTCCGGCACTACTTATGATATTTGTCGCACTGGCATTTAGAACGGTTGGTGTTCTGATCTGCGTGGCACATACATCACTCACAAGGAAGGAAAGGCTGTTCTGTGTCATCGCGTATCTTCCGAAGGCTACAGTTCAGGCAGCCATTGGATCAGTTCCGCTTGCGGCAGGGCTGGCATGTGGTAATATAGTATTGTCGGTTGCCGTGCTGGCGATCGTGGTGACTGCGCCACTTGGAGCGATAGGAATAGATGGAACGTACAAGCATTTGCTTAGTGAGGATAAGTGATGTTTTGCGTTCGGTAGATATAGGAGACAAGTATGAATAGATTGAACAGTAAGATAAAGAACATTATATTTGACATGAACGGCACAATGATATTTGACGGAAAGTATCATGAGATAGCATGGAAGGATTATGCGGAGAAGCTTGCCGGCAGACAGATGAGCACGGAGGAGTTTCAGCATCATGTGCTGGGGCACACGAACAAGGATATTCTGGAATACCTCATGGGAAAGGGCACGCTCACCGAGGAGAGAATACTTGAACTTACCGAGGAGAAAGAGGCTATGTACAGAGAGATGTACATGGAAGATACTGCAAACTTCAAGCTGGTGGACGGCCTAGCGGCATACCTTGATAAACTTAAGGAACAGGGGATAAATATGAACATAGCCACAGGGTCAAATATGACAAATCTGGCATTCTATTTTAAAGAATTTGATCTCGGAAGATGGTTTGACATAACGCTGTGCGCATACGACGATGGAACCATGAATGCTAAGCCGGCCCCTGATATGTACATCCGGGCCATGGAGCGCATCGGAGCAGTGCCGGGAGAAACCATGGTCATAGAGGATGGACCATCGGGAATCCGGGCAGCGGCGGCAGCCGGAGCCGGATATATAGTTGGAATCTACGGTGACTCATCGAGAGAACTGCTGGAGAAGACAGGGTTGTGCGATGAGCTGATTCCGGATTATTTGGGGTTCCATTCTACAACAACTCCATAAGTTTATTTGCAGCAACGCTCATACCACGGCGCCTGTCACTGATGATACACATGTGACGCTTTGGTATGGGCTTTTTAAATTGCAGGCGGAATAGGTCGCCGTGGTCGATATAGCTCTGGGCGAAGTCTGCCATGATGGAGCCGATGCCGAGATTTCTCATGACGAATTGGGCGATCATATCGCTGGTCGACAGCTCGAATTCAGGCTGCAGAGTCACGCCCTCATGGCTCAGGAATGTGTCGACATATGCGCGTGTGCTTGTGTCGTGTTCCAGACAAATGATCGGAAGCTCGTCAAGCTCGTGGTAGTCCAGAGTTTTGCCCTGAAGATATGAAAATCTTGGCCCGGCGATGAAGATGTCCTCGATCTCCCTAGCCTGCCTGATCTCCATGTGAGGATCTGCTGGAAGAGGACTTGTGACTATACCGAAGTCTATGTTGCCAGAGAGCAGATGGTTTATCGTGCTGGGGGTAGGCGCATTTGTGACATGAACCTTGATCCCCGGATATAGCTGGTGGAAATGCTCCAGATATGGCAGGAGATAGAACTGTAGTGTCATATCGCTTGCGCCTATCCTTATCTCACCGGTCTCCATGTGGAGAAGCTGTGAGAGCTGCTGTTCACCAAGGGAGATGGATTCGTATCCCGCTGCAACGTGGGAGTAGAGGATCTCTCCGGCATTTGTCAGTGAGACGCCCTTCTTGGTTCGGATGAACAGTTCTATGCCGATCGCCTGCTCCAGTGCTTTGACCGCCTGACTTACGGCTGGCTGGGATATGCACAGTTCTCTGGCAGCGGCGGATATGCTGGATGCTCTGGCAACGTGGTAGAAGATCTTGTAATATTCGAAATTTATGTTCATTTATAATTTCCTCCAGATTCAATAGAGATCGTTTAATATGTGTGTGTCAACAATATGTTTTATTGCAAAATTATGCATATATAATATAAGTAAAATGGTGTTTGAGGTGGACAAAATCCATCATATTTATAGTTTATGTTGGTTTAATCAAAAAGTAAAGACAAATATAAGGCGTACTTATAATAAATATAAATAATATTGATTTTACTTATGACATAATAGTGCTATAATAAGAAAGTATTGTGGTTATCTGGCTTGTGAATAATTTGCAAAACAGAGGCATTTGAACAGCTGCAATACGGATATCAGAAAATATTTCAAAATGCTGCGAAAGCGAGGAAAAGTATTATGGTAAGAGCGGTTGTAGGAGCCAATTGGGGCGACGAAGGAAAAGGTAAGATCACAGACATGTTAGGCCAGGAGTCAGACATAATCGTAAGATTCCAGGGTGGTGCCAACGCAGGTCACACAATTGTCAATGACTATGGTAAATTTGCTTTACATACACTTCCATCAGGAGTGTTCTACAGTCACACAACAAGTATCATTGGAAACGGTGTTGCACTTAACATCCCTGTTCTTTTCAAGGAGATAAAGTCCATCACAGACAGAAATGTACCAATGCCTAAGATCCTTGTATCTGACAGAGCACAGATGGTTATGCCATACCACATTCTCTTCGACGAGTACGAGGAGGAGAGACTTGCAGGTAAGTCATTCGGATCAACAAAGTCAGGAATCGCTCCATTCTATTCAGATAAATATGCAAAGATCGGTTTCCAGGTAAGCGAGCTCTTTGATGAGGAAGCACTGAAGGAGAAGATCGAGAGAGTTATAGTACAGAAGAACGTTCTTCTTGAGAACCTGTATCACAAGCCACTCTTAAAGGTTGATGATATATTCAACACACTCATGGAGTACAAGGAGATGGTTGCTCCTTATGTATGTGACGTATCAGCATACCTCTATGAGGCGATCAAGGAGGGCAAGAACATCCTTCTTGAGGGTCAGCTTGGTTCACTGAAGGATCCGGATCACGGAATCTACCCTATGGTTACATCATCATCAACTCTGGCAGCTTACGGTGCCATCGGTGCAGGTATACCTCCATACGAGATCAAGCAGATCATCACTGTATGTAAGGCATACTCAAGCGCAGTAGGAGCAGGCGAGTTCGTAAGTGAGATATTTGGCGACGAGGCAGATGAGCTCAGACGCCGCGGCGGTGATGGCGGTGAGTTTGGTGCAACAACAGGAAGACCTAGAAGAATGGGTTGGTTCGACTGTGTGGCATCAAAGTACGGCTGCCGTATCCAGGGAACAACAGACGTTGCATTTACTGTACTTGATGTACTTGGATATCTCGATGAGATCCCGGTATGTGTAGGCTACGATATTGACGGTGAGGTTACAACAGACTTCCCAACAACATCAAAGCTCAAGAAGGCAAAGCCTGTATATGAGACACTTCCAGGCTGGAAGACAGATATCAGAGGAATCAAGAAGTACGAGGATCTCCCAGAGAACTGCAGAAAGTACATCGAGTTCGTTGAGGAGCATATCGGATTCCCAATCACCATGATCTCAAATGGTCCTGGAAGAAACGATATCATCTACAGAAACGC
>USSH01000216.1 GCA_900557435.1 uncultured Coprococcus sp.
GTAGATAAAATAATTATCTACCTCCTACCCGATTTGCGTGGATTACTGTACATGACCATGTTTTAGCATGAATTGCTCATCGCCATAAATGTGCAGTGACGCGAGAGGCTTGTGTTATGCTGTATGTGCTATGCGTTGCAAGTGTTATTGTGTCATGTACTATTGCGGTATGTGCGGTTGTGGCATGCGTTATTGTAACATGTGCTATTGAAACATGTACTGTTGTGTCATGTGCTATGTGAGGAAGGCAGCTTGCTTTTATGACTATACGTAAAAGAGGGATAATTTTATGCGCAAAACAGATGGAAAACAACCAAAAGATAAAAACAAGCTGTTACAGGAAGTGCCACTAAAACGCCGCTAAGCCACCGTATAGAATATGTCATCACAGACCATCCCGCCCTCCAAACTTGCCGGTGACAGTAAAAATTGCCCAGTAAAGCAAGCTAAACCATCACTATTAAGTCAAAAATATCCTAATATATAACTATTAACTAACCGCTATTAGTAAAAATATCTATAAAAATTTTGATAAATCGCAAAATTTTGCTAATTAATCCAAAAATATTCTATTCTTTCAAAACCACTGTCAAATTATAATGAATACAGTCAATGAGGCAAGACGAAAAAATAAAACACACAAAGCCAAAACACAGGAGGGAATGTAATATGAGAAAAAGAAGAATTTTAGCTGTAGTAGCAGCTGCAACACTTGCTTTATCAATGGTAGGATGTGGATCAGGCGGAAGCTCAAGCGGAGGAAGCTCAAGCAGTGGAGTAGCCAACAAGGACAAGCCACTTTGCTGGTTCAACCGTCAGCCATCCAACAGCTCAACAGGAGAGCTTGACAAGGATGCCCTTAACTACAATAAGGACACATATTATGTAGGATTTGATGCTAATCAGGGTGCTGAGCTCCAGGGCCAGATGGTTCTTGATTACATCAAGGCAAATGCAGCAACGATCGATCGTAACGGTGATGGAGTCATCGGATATGTACTTGCAATCGGTGATATCGGACACAATGATTCAATCGCACGTACAAGAGGTGTTCGTTCAGCACTTGGCACAGGCGTTGATGCAAGCGGAGCAGTTGATTCAACACCAGCCGGAACAAACGTAGATGGTAAGGCAACAGTAGTACAGGATGCTAAGCTTGATGTTGATGGCAAGACATATACGATCAGAGAGCTTGCATCACAGGAGATGAAGAACTCAGCAGGAGCTACATGGGATGCAGCTACAGCTGGTAATGCAATAGGAACATGGACAGCATCATTTGGTGATCAGATCGATGTAGTTGTTTCAAATAACGATGGTATGGGAATGTCAATGTTCAATGCCTGGGCAAAGGACGCAAAGGTTCCTACATTTGGATACGATGCTAACAGCGATGCAGTTGCAGCAATCGCAGAGGGCTACGGCGGAACAATTTCACAGCATGCAGATGTTCAGGCTTACCTGACACTGAGAGTTCTCCGTAACGCACTTGATGGTGTAGATATTGATACTGGTATCGGTACAGCAGACGAGGCTGGAAACCAGCTTGAGGAAGGTGTTGACTACAGATACAGCGCAGACGAGAGATCATACTACGCACTGAACATTGCAGTAACAGCAGACAACTATCAGGATTTCACAGATTCAACAAAGGTTTATGACAAGGTTTCAAAGCAGCTTGACTCAAGCAAGAGCCCAAGCAAGAAGGTATGGCTTGATATCTACAACGCTTCAGATAACTTCCTGAGCTCAACATACCAGCCACTTCTTCAGAACTACGATGACCTTCTTAACCTGAATGTAGATTACATCGGTGGTGATGGCCAGACAGAGTCTAACATCACAAACCGTCTTGGTAACCCAGGCGAGTACGATGCATTTGCAATCAACATGGTTAAGACAGACAATGCAGCATCATACACATCAATTCTCTCTAAGTAATATAAGTTACCTGGATGATTGATCAATAGGAAATGATTTAACTCAGAGGGGTGTCAGACTAAACATTTGATACCCTTCTTTTACGAAGAAAAGGAAGTAGAGATATGGCAGAAGATAAGAATAAATACATCTTATCGATTCAAGGCATGAGCAAATCATTCGGCAGAAACAAGGTCCTTAACCATATTAATTTGAACGTTAAACCTGGTTCAATCATGGGACTTATGGGTGAGAATGGTGCCGGTAAATCGACAATGATGAAGTGTCTATTCGGAACCTATCAGAAGGACGAAGGCACAATAATATTAGATGGAAAAGAAGTAAATTTCTCTGGCCCTAAGGATGCACTCGAGAATGGGGTTGCGATGGTTCATCAGGAATTAAATCAGTGTCTTGAGAGAAGTGTTGTTGACAACCTGTTCCTTGGACGTTATCCAAAGAACTCTCTTGGCGTTATCGATGAGGGCCGTATGAAGAAGGAAGCTTCAGACTTGTTCAGAAAGCTGGGTATAACGGTCAATCTTACACAGCCGATGAAGAGGATGTCAGTTTCCCAGAGACAGATGTGTGAGATCGCAAAGGCTATCTCGTACAATTCCAAGGTAATCGTACTTGATGAGCCTACATCATCGCTGACAGCACCTGAGGTTGCAAAGCTTTTCAAGATGATGAGACAGCTCAAGGAGCAGGGAATTTCCCTGATCTACATCTCACATAAGATGGACGAGATATTCGAGATCTGTGATCAGATATCAGTTCTCCGAGATGGTAGTCTGGTCATGACAAAGGACAGCAAGGACACCAACATGAACGAGCTTATATCAGCCATGGTTGGTCGTTCACTTGATAACAGATTCCCACCGGTCGATAATACGCCGGGTGAGACGATCCTCTCAGTACAGGGACTCTCCACAAAGTATGCACCAAAGCTCCAGAACATCACATTTGATGTGAAGAAGGGTGAGATATTCGGTCTCTATGGTCTGGTTGGCGCAGGCCGTACAGAGCTCCTGGAAACTATATTTGGTATTCGTACAAGAGCAGCAGGAAATGTAATGTATGGTGGCAAGATCATGAACTTCACCGGTCCAAAGGATGCTATGGATCACGGATTTGCCCTCATCACTGAGGAGAGAAAGGCAAATGGCCTCTTCCTCAAGGCAGATATCACCTTCAATACCACCATTGCAAATATGAACCACTACAAGAGCGGCGTGGCACTGTCACATGATAGCATGGTTCGTGCCACAGCTGAGGAGATCAAGGTCATGCACACCAAGTGCATGGGACCTGACGATATGATCGCCAACCTGTCCGGTGGTAACCAGCAGAAGGTTATTTTCGGAAAATGGCTTGAGCGTTCACCAAATGTATTCATGATGGATGATCCTACAAGAGGTATTGATGTAGGAGCCAAGTATGAAATATATGAACTTATAATCAATATGGCAAAGCAGGGCAAGACTATCATAGTTGTCTCCTCTGAGATGCCGGAGATCCTGGGTATCACAAACCGTATAGGTGTTATGTCAAATGGACATCTTGCCGGAATTGTAAATACCAAGGAGACTAATCAGGAAGAATTGTTAAGACTTAGTGCTAAATATTTGTAATAGAGAGGAGCATGGATATGGCAGATAAAAATATGATCCTTTCGGCTGATGCAGAGGAAAAACTCCTTAAGCCGATTGATGAATATGTTGGAAAGATACAGGCTCAGATCGATGAACTTCGAGTTGATGGATCTGACAAGGTTCGTAGTTTGAAGAACCATATAGCTATCGCAAAGGAAGATAAGAATTTATCAAAGGATGAAAAGGATAGCATAATCGCAAAGGATAAGGCTGCCCTGGAGAAGGCAAAGGCAGTTGAGGCAGCCAACAAGGATAAGGTTGCAAAGCTTATCGCTGACGCAGAGGGATACCTTAAAGAGCATTATGACAGCGAGTACTACAGCAAGGTAGTGGCAAGCTGCGAGGCTGAAAAGGCAGCAGAAAATGAGTCCTACGAGAGAGTAAAGGCAACACTCAAGACAGAGCATGAGCAGACACTTGCAAAACTTTCTGATCCGGAAGAGATCAAGGACGAGAAATATGTATACAAGAACAAGCTCTTTGATGCACAGATGACACATGAGTCAAGACTTCAGGAGATTAAGGACAGAAAGCATGATGCATTTTCACACAAGTATCATCTGATAGATCTCCTTAGAATGTCCAAGTACACATTCATGCAGAGCAGAGCACAGAAATTTGAGAATTACAAGTACACATTCAACACAACACAGTTCCTTTACAAGAACGGTCTGTATATAGTAATCGTGTTGATATTCATTGCACTTTGTATCATCACTCCAATTGTGAAGAACACACAGCTCCTCACAGTTACCAATATACTGAACATACTTCAGCAGGCATCACCTAGAATGTTCTTGGCACTCGGAGTTGCGGGACTTATCCTCCTGACCGGTACCGATCTTTCGATTGGACGTATGGTTGGTATGGGTATGGTTACAGCTACCATTATCATGCACAACGGTGCAAATACAGGTGGTGTGTTTGGACACATATTTGATTTCTCAAGTATGCCGGTTGTAGGAAAAGCATTATTTGCACTTGTTGCATGTATTATCCTCACAACAGTATTTTCAAGTATTGCAGGTTTCTTCATGGCGAAGTACAAGATGCATCCGTTCATTTCTACAATGGCGAACATGCTGATCATCTTCGGACTTGTAACATATGCGACAAAGGGT
>USSH01000217.1 GCA_900557435.1 uncultured Coprococcus sp.
GTGGCGCTTGCAAGAGCGTTCAGCAAGGTTGAGGGCGTAAAGCCTCAGATCAAATGGCCGAATGATGTGTTGTCAGATGGCAAAAAGCTGGTGGGTATCCTCACGGAGATGAGTTCAGAGGGAACTGATATAAGCTATGTTGTGGTTGGAATAGGTATTAATGTATACAATCGCAGCTTCCCTGAGGACATAGCCGATAAGGCCACGTCGATATTGCTGGAGAATGGCAGAGGATGTGACAGGTCATGGTTTATAGCACAGGTGTCAAATGAATTTGAAAAGCTGTACGATGAATTTATACAGCATAAGGATCTGGAATTTCTCGTTGATGAGTACAATGGTTATCTTGTGAACAGAGATAAGCAGGTGTATGTTATAGAGGGGGATAAAAAGACCGAGTACACGGCGCTTGGACTTTCAAAGGATGGCGGTCTTCTGGTGAGGGATGCCGATGGAGAGGTCCATGATATAATATCCGGGGAAGTATCCGTGAGAGGAATATATGGATATGTGTAAGGCTGATAAAAATAACTGATCAAGAATATGACGATCGGACTTGAGATAATTAATAATTGGCATGTATAGTTCAAAAAAACTAGAAATATAGCCACTTATAGTTTATAATCGGCAGTGAGTATATAACCAAACTTAGAAAACACAAAGATGGAGGACATAAAACATGGAAAAGATTCAGATGACCACACCACTTGTAGAGATGGATGGAGATGAGATGACCAGAATTCTCTGGCAGTATATCAAGGATGAACTTATCTATCCATTTATCGATCTCAAGTCAGAGTACTATGACCTTGGACTTGTACATAGAAATGAGACAGATGACAAGGTAACATTTGACTCAGCATATGCAACACAGAAGTATGGTGTAGCTGTAAAGTGTGCAACCATCACACCTAATGCAGCAAGAGTTAAGGAGTACAATCTCAAGGAGATGTGGAAGAGCCCTAACGGAACTATCAGAGCAATTCTCGATGGTACAGTGTTCAGAGCACCTATAGTTGTAAAAGGAATCGAGCCATGTGTTAAGAACTGGAAGAAGCCTATCACTATCGCGAGACATGCATACGGCGATGTATATAAGAGTGTGGAGATAGATGTTCCGGGATCTGGAACAGCAGAGCTTGTTTTCACAGGTGATGATGGACAGGTTATAAAGGAGACTATCCATAAGTTTGACGGACCTGGTGTTCTTCAGGGGCAGCACAACGTGGACAAGTCGATCGCAAGCTTTGCAAGAAGCTGTTTCAAGTATGCGCTTGATACAAAGCAGACACTGTGGTTTGCGACAAAGGATACTATATCAAAGAAGTATGACCACACATTCAAGGATATCTTCCAGGAGATATTTGATGCGGAGTATAAGGAGCAGTTCGATGCAGCAGGTATCGAGTACTTCTACACACTCATAGATGATGCGGTTGCCCGCGTTATGAAGAGTGAAGGCGGTTACATCTGGGCATGTAAGAATTATGATGGAGATGTAATGAGTGACATGATCTCATCAGCATTTGGTTCACTTGCCATGATGACATCAGTTCTCGTATCCCCTGATGGAAAGTATGAGTACGAGGCTGCCCATGGAACAGTTATGAGACATTACTACAAGCACCTTGCAGGCGAGGAGACATCTACAAACTCAGTTGCAACTATCTTCGCATGGTCAGGAGCACTCAGAAAGCGTGGAGAGCTTGATGGAATCCAGGCACTTCAGGATTTCGCAGATAAGCTTGAGGCAGCAACCATCAAGACCATCGAGGATGGCAAGATGACAAAGGATCTGGCTCTCATCACAACTCTCGAGAACCCAACAGTCCTCAACAGTGAGAACTTCATCAAGGCTATCAGAGAGACACTTGAGGGTATGCTCTAAGAATGAAATTGTGTAACGGGCTGATTACAGACGTTGCTTTTAACGGGATATCACCTTTATTCATACAAATGGATAAAGGTGATATTTTTATACCATTGTGAAAATCTCGGCGCTAGGGTAAAATAACTTATATAGCATGCCTAAAGTAGTATGTCTAAAGTAGTTTGGCTATCTGAGTGTAGAGTATAAGATAATGAGGAGTTGCATTTATGAGAATTGAGCATGTTGCTATGTATGTGAATGACCTTGAAGGGGCGAAGAGTTTTTTTGAGAGATATCTGGGGGCAGCAGCAAACGATGGATATCACAATGTGAAGACGGACTTCCGTTCATACTTTCTCACATTCGATGATGGTGCAAGACTCGAGATAATGAACAGACCTGGAATGGATGATCCTGAAAAAACGCTTAACAGAACAGGATTGATACATATAGCGTTCAGCGTGGGCAGCAGAGAAAAGGTGGATGAACTAACTAGGTTACTTGAGTCTGATGGCTACGAGGTGATAAGCGGACCAAGGACGACAGGTGATGGTTACTACGAGAGCTGTGTGGTTTCCATAGAAGGGAATCAGATAGAGATTACGGTATAGTGTTAAAAACCATAGTATTAAAAATGCAGTAGATAGATAAAAACTATAGTATGTGGGAATTCAAACAGAGATTTCATAACAGGAGGTATAAAGACAATGGACAATCAGGTATTAGAGGTAATAAGGAAGAGAAGCTCGGCTAGAGCGTATAGTGATGAAGAGGTTACGAGAGAGCAGCTTGAGAAGATTATCGAGGCTGGACTTCAGGGACCTACAGGTATGAATAAGAAAGAGATGCATTTTACGGTTGTCAAGGGTGATGCACCAATTCTGGAAGAACTTGACGCGGAAAAGAGGTCGCTTCGCGGACAGGATAAGCAGCCGCATAATTTCTACTATGAGGCTCCTATTTTAATATTCCTGAGTGCTGAGGACGATTTCAAATGGAGCAAGGTGGATTCAGGAATTGCAGTTCAGAATATGGCTATAGCGGCAGAGAGTATGGGACTTGGCAACTTGATCATAGGCTGTGTGTATGATGCTCTTCACGGGGAAAAGAAAGCGTATTTTGACAAGGCGCTTGCAATACCGGAAGGGTATTCGTTCCAGATAGCACTTGCAGTTGGACATAAGACCGACAATAAGACACCTCATGATTATGATGAGTCTGTTCAGGTAAGCTATCTGTAGTTTGTCGCTAAGGGTTCATTAGGTGGCAGGGGATAATGAAATGGTTATCATGCCCAAGAGAGGCGACATATTATATTATGTATTGTAGGAGATGAGATAAGAAAATATACAGGGAGGATATAGCATATGGGGAAACTTGTAATGGGGTATTGGGACTGCCCTTATTGTAGTACGAAACATATAGAAGGGACGAAACGTGAATGTCCATCCTGCGGAAAGCCGAGGGGACAGGAAGTTAAGTTCTATATGGATGGAGTGCGGTATTTGTCTGCGGAGGAGAGTCAGACAAAGGGAAAAGGTGCCGACTGGTTATGCGATCATTGCGGCAATTACAATTCTGCTCTTAACACACGGTGCAGCAGCTGTGGTGCTGAACGAAGTTCAAATGATAAAGCTTATTTTGATGTCAGAAAAGAACAGGATGCAAAGAATGCCAGAAGTGCATCCGGAACAGGAACAGCTGCCGGAGGACAAAACAGCGGGCAGGGTAGCCGCAAACGGGGGCGCTCGTTTGGAGCATGGAAGATAGTACTGATCGGCATGCTGGTGATAGCGGCGATAATCGTACTTACGGCGATCATAACCATGCCGAAGAAGAGAACAGTCACAGTCAAGGATATGTCGTGGAAGACCAGTGTTGATGTGGAGAAATATCTTCTGTGTGATGAAGATGACTGGGAACTCCCTGAGGGCGCCACGCTAAAGACCACGAAACAGGAGGTCCATCATACAGAACAGGAATATGTGGGTGAGCGCGAGGAGACCTATGATTCATATGAAGTTATAGGTTCCCATGTGGAGTACAGCTACGAGGACAATGGCGATGGAACATTTTCCGAGGTGGCAAATGATGTGGATGATTACGGATATGTGACGAGAACGAGGTCTGTCCCTGTGTACAGAGATAAGCCGATATACAAGACGAAGTATTATTATACGATATGGAGGTGGAAGTACGACAGGACAGAGACTGCGGAGGGCGGTGGAAAGACACCGGAATACCCAGAGCCTCAGCTCACAGACAAGGAGAGACTGGGGAAAAAATCAGTTGAATATGAAGTCACATGTGAAGTAAAGAATAAGGAAAAGACATATAAAGTTAAAGAGTCTATATACGACAAACTTGATATCGGAGAGACATATAATGTCAAGGCTGACTCTGAGGAGATAGTGAGTATCATAGAGTAGAGACTTGAGAATACGGAGATGGTCGAAAGTTATAGTGTAAGTGATAGGTACGAATAAATATAAATGAACATTATCCCGGACGGATAAGACATAATGTAGCTCACTGCTTTGAGCAAAAAGTCGAATCCGCCCGGGATTTTTGTAATTAAAATGAATAACATCGATGTTTGCTGAATACCATGTATTTGAGATGAAAAAGTTAAGGTGGACATTGAATGAGAGGGAACCTTGATAGGGGAATGGGATTTCGTACTGTACAGCTCATGGCAGCTGCAGTTTCAGTGATTTTAGTGCTTTGTGTGACGACTGGAATTATAGGAGCATTTGCGAAGACTGATGATGGAAGTTATG
>USSH01000218.1 GCA_900557435.1 uncultured Coprococcus sp.
CCGTTGCTTCGCCTTCCGGTCCCGATCCTGTGGCTATTATGAGTTCATCCACATCCTCGCTCTGAAGCCTTCTCATGAGCTCAGATATCCTTATATCAGCCGGTCCGATTCCAAGTGCCGGATTGATCACCCCATGCAATACATGATACACTCCATCGAACTGGCCTGTACGCTCATATGCCGCAAGATCCCTGGAAGTCTCCACAACCATTATGACCCTGTGATTTCTGTTAGGTGAGCTGCATATAGGACAGGTCTCCCTGTCTGTTATCGTGTAACAGCAGCTGCAATACTTTATGTTCTTCTTGGCATTCACTATGGAATCCGCCAGTGCAAGTGCACGCTCCTCCGGCATACTTATGATGTGAAATGCCAGCCTCTGCGCGGTCTTGGAACCAATACCGGGCAGTCTTCCAAGCTCCTCTATGAGCCTGTTTACTTCTCCACCATATACTTCCATTAGAAAGGCAAGCCTCCAAGTCCCATTCCACCAGAGATCTTACCCATGCTGTCATTGTAATCCTCCTCCTGAGCTCTGAGAGCCTCATTCACAGCTGATATGATGAGATCTTCAAGTGTCTCTATATCATCAGGATCAACAACCTCCGGGTCAAGCTTGATCTCCATGAGTTCCTTCTTGCCTGATACCTTTGCAGTCACAACACCACCACCTACAGATGACTCATATACCTTATCCTCAAGTGTCTTGGTTGTCTCCTCCATCTGCTTCTGCATCTTCTGTGCCTGCTTCATAAGATTGTTCATATTTCCAGGCATCATACCTCCTGGAAAACCACCTCTCTTAGCCATTTTTAATTCCTCCTTATGAAATGTTATTCTTGTTTTCTTTCTACATTATAATTAATCATGTTCAGGATATTTTCCTGTTCCATCTTTGTATTATCATTGTGGGAATTTCTGGTACATATTATCTCAAATTCCACACTCTTGCCCAGATAATCCTCTATCACACTCTTTACATGTGCTACATTCTCTGCTTTCTCGAAATAAAGCTTTGGAAGTTCATCATCTGTAAGAGGGATCATAAGCACTAACTTTTTGTGATCATCCGCCAATATAAGCTTTGCTCTATTTCCGGGATCATCGTCATTTCTTTCCAGATATCTTCTGGCCGGACTCGATAACTTGCCCAACATCTCATTCCAGCTATCCGCAGCTCTCTGAAGATCTGCCAGCTCTGCTGCCGGAAGTTCTCTTGCAAGCTTTTCCTGAAAAGCCTTTATCCCTTCAGAATCCACGTTTTGATCAGACTGCTGATCTGCCGAACCAGATGTCTGCTGAACTGTCTGAACCTGTATACCATTCGCCTGAAGATCATCCAGCTTCTTCTCAAGAGATCTAACTCTCTCTAATATACTGGTGACATCCGTCTCCATCTGTGGTCTACACAGTTTGATGACCGCCATCTCCAATACGATCCTCTTTTGTGTTGAATACTTTATACTTGCCGATGCATCAGAAAATACATTGATATACCGTATAATTGCACTCTCCTCCATAACAGATGCAATATCTCTGATGCGCTGAAGATTCTCCTTAGTCATATCAAGTCTGTCTCCCTCTGTCTGGGACAACTTGACCACAAGTATATTTCGAAGAAACCACGTGAATTCACTCACAAACCTTCCAAGTTCACGACCCTGCCATACAATCTCATCAACAATATCAATTGCGCCTTCCACATTCTGTCCAAGCACACAATCAAGCAGTCTGGCAAATGTATCTATGTCTACAGCCCCTATAGTTTCAAGGACTTTATCATATGTCAGTTTCTGTCCCAGATTAAACGCCACACACTGATCCAGAATTGACAATGCATCTCGCATAGATCCATCCCCGGATTTAGCTATATAATCTATAGCCTTCCTATCAGCGTCAAGCCCCTCTCTCTCCATAAGGTCAGCCAGTCTGTCTGATATTACATCCACAGGGATTCTTCGGAAGTCATACTTCTGACATCTTGAAGATATCGTGATCGGTATCTTGTGAGACTCCGTCGTAGCCAGAATAAATATAACATATGACGGTGGTTCCTCAAGAGTCTTCAGCAATGCATTAAACGCTCCCGGAGAAAGCATATGAACCTCGTCTATAATATAAACCTTATACTTTCCCTCTGTAGGCGGATAGGCAACTTCCTCCCTGATCTGTCTTATGTTGTCAACGCCATTGTTGGATGCCGCATCTATCTCTATAACATTCAGCGAAGAACCATCTGCTATTGCACGGCAGCTCGCACATTCGTTGCACGGACTTCCATCAACCGGATGCTCGCAATTACAAGCTTTGGCAAATATCTTTGCAATAGAAGTCTTACCTGTACCTCTCGTTCCACAAAATAAAAAGGCATGACCAAGTCTATCATTCTTAATCTGGTTTCTAAGAGTGGTAACTATATGATCCTGCCCCTTCACCTCGTCAAAAGTATCAGGTCTCCATTTTCTATATAAAGCTACATACGACATGCTACTACCTACCTTTATAGTAAAATGTAATACATCTCAGAATCACTATATTATAAATATATCAATTCCGAAACATACACAGACTATTATATCTGAATTTACATTTTATATCAATCAGATAAGTGATATTTGAATAGTGTAATCCCGATCTCCTATTCTGAGCATATCGCCATCCGTAAGTGGCCAGCACTTATCCCTGCACAAACGTATTTCATTGACATAAGTTCCATTAGTAGATCCCAGATCTTTTATATAAGTCCTACCTTTCTTTTCACTTAGCACAGCATGTTTTCTACTGATATTCCTATCATTCAACACAACATCAGAGAGGCTGTCCCTGCCAATCACAACCTCTTTTTTGGATAATCTTACCTCATATTTCTCTTCGCTTACATTTCCAACCAATCTGACAAGCAGCTCCGGATCACTGTCGTAAGCTTCTTCCCCAACCAACAATGTCGTGGCATTTTCTATATTTTTCAACACATTTGTACCATTTATATGTGTTTTCACTTCACATGGCAGAATCTCTCTTTCATGCGGAGCAATCTTCTCTGCCGCCGTTTCGCTTTCCACATTCTCCAAAATGTCCTCGGCAATACAAGCCTTTGATGTATCTGTTATGTTTTTCCGCTGATATTCCAGATACAAAAACATCTCCACCGCAGCCACCGCGACAGTCATCATAAGCAGCCGAACATCAACTATGCCATCATTCCCTGTCATCTGAAATATCGTCATTCCCAATCCTGCCAATATTGTTACAACCACAAGCGATTTGAGGATCTTGGTTTTGTCAGTTTTTTTCTGTGGGCTGCCATTATCTTTTGTCGTGCTGTTCAAATGTTCAAGATCATCCCTTCTTCTTTCCATTTTAGCTTCACTGCAGTGATCTCTTTTTATTTTACGATCCGACTCTCTATCTCCGAACAACATATCTTTTAAAGCCTCGTTTTCCAGTACCATTTGCTCATTATATTCATTATCATTGTCGCATTCGTAACCAGTGCTTGCAATCTGTATATCAAACACATACTTTCTCAATAACTCTATATCAAAATTATCCACCAGCACCAGTTCGTACACCTTATACATAAAATCTACCAGTCTGGAATTCCTATGATCTATTTTCTTTATGATCTCCTCAATCAGATGTCTGATCTGTTTTTTTACATTGTCAGTGCTTCCCGGCGCATATACAAATCTTACCTGTTCAACCCCAATGCTGCAAAATATATAATCTGACTTGATCAAAAGTTCATCAGGATTCAGCATATATTCCTCCGCCTCTACAACAACATTGCATACGGATTTCATGATCATCACAACCTGGGCAGCCGTCAGCATATTTGCCAGCATATATTCCTTCAGATTCATAAGTCCATTTATTTTATTATACAAAAACATCTCCCCATCTATCGACCTGAATTCGGGCTGTATTATTCCCTCCACAAAGTTATTGTACAACATATCAATCTCATAAGAATTTACCTTCGTCATGTCCACACCAATTACAAAGAATGAATTCACACCTTCATTCTGACAATACTTCACCATACATCTGCCACCTCCTCAGATTATTAGATGTATTTCTTATCTCTCTCTTTGCAGCTACATCCTTTTTTCTGCTGTTTTCATTTATCAAAATATCTATTCCCGGATATTTTTCTGTGTAACTTATCCTATTCTCACAGATTCCAAGCACCGGGTCTGCCGCAGCCCCATGTTCCACCAGTCCTTCATCCACCATTGTTGTTGCAGCCTCCACAGCTTCTGTGAATACTGTGTTATCTCGAACATTTTCTTCCATAACTTTTTCAGCCGTGTCCGAATAATCCGAATCTCCAAGCAATATATACTCTTCTCTGTTATACAGCACCGTATATGCCTCACCTGCGGCAATCGAATAGTTCATCACAACCACAAACAAATTAATAACCACAAATACAACGCCAATCAAAATAGGCATAACAAGACACATTTCAACAATAACTGATCCTTTGTCGTCCACTTTGGATACCTCCCCTTCATCTTTACATTGTTTATTTGTCATCTTCCTATCATCTGTTTACTGTCATCTTTCTGTCATCTGTTTACTGTCATCTGTTTACCGTCATCTGTTTACTGTCATCTGTTTACTGTCATCTGTTT
>USSH01000219.1 GCA_900557435.1 uncultured Coprococcus sp.
AAGAGACAGTGATGTGTTATTATATGCAAAGTTGGTGTTTAATTTAATCACACCATTTTCGGAAACGGAGGTGTTATATATATGGATACGCTTAGGACGGTATTATTAGTAGTTTACGTTATAATATGTGTAGTATTGGCAATCGTAGTTCTTTCACAGGAAGGAAAGGATGCAAGTCTTACAAGCTCTATATCTGGAGCAGGCGGTGGATTTGATAATTCCTACTGGGGCAAGAATAAAGGAAGCTCAAAGCAGGAGATGCTGAAGAAGATAACAGCAGTACTTACAGTTTTGTTCTTTGTACTTGCACTGTTGCTTGATTCAAAACTTTTTAACTAATATGAATTCTGATGCTTACATATATTGATTGATATTGATTTAAAGAGATTTAGTTGATATTGATTGAATATGTAGGCATTTTTTATCTTCAAAAATAATATAACCTGAATTGATATGGTATTATATGTTTAACTTGATGAGCAGGAATTTAGAGAAAGGATATGTGTGTTTTATATAATATATTTCTATATAGAACCTACATAGATAGATATATGGGTAAGCACAATAAGGATTTGGATAGCAGGGATTTGAATAATAAAGACCTGAATATTAGAGATTTGGATAGCAGGGATCAGGATTTATATAATAAGAGAAAGCAGACTGTATATGAATTCATCTGTGATGATGATTATCCACCGATGAAATTTAAAGAAATGTGCACATTTCTGCAAGTTCCAGGCGATGAGAGACAGACATTGCTTGATATATTGAACGATCTTACAGACGAGGGAATGATCGTCAGATCGTCAAAGGGGCGCTATCAGAAAGTAGGCGAAGGTACTTATAAAGGAACGTTTATAGGTAACCAGAGGGGCTTTGGGTTTGTTCGTGTTGATGGTATGAAGGAGGATTTCTTCATACCTGAAAAGAATACGATGGGGGCGTTTCACGGGGATACGGTTCTCATACGTGCTCAGGATAAGCCAAAGGGCATGAAGCAGGAAGCTGTTGTAGTCAAAGTACTTGAGCGTGGACTTAAGAAGGTTGTCGGTGTATATCAGAAGAACAAAAACTTTGGATTTGTAATACCTGATAATCTCAAGATAGATGGCGATATATTTATATCAAAGGCCAATTCAATGGGTGCCATGGCTGGACATAAGGTTGTGGCTGAGATCATAAGCTATGGTGATAAGGTGAAGTCACCTGAGGGAAAGATCATAGAGATACTGGGACATATCAACGATCCGGAGAGTGACGTACTCTCTGTTGTCAGGGCTTTGGATATTCCTGTGGATTTTCCCGATGAAGTTATGGACAGTCTTGCTCAGATACCCGATTCGGTCAGTACATCAGAGATGGCGGGTAGAACAGATCTCAGGCACCTTCAAACGGTCACGATCGACGGTGAGGATGCAAAGGATCTGGACGATGCTATTACCTTGTATGAAAAAGATGGCATGTACAAGCTGGGTGTTCATATAGCTGATGTGACTCATTATGTGAAGGAGAATTCTCCTCTTGATAAGGAAGCGCTTAACAGAGGTACAAGCTGTTACCTTGTGGACAGAGTTATACCTATGCTCCCTCATAAGCTGTCAAATGGCATCTGTTCACTGAACGAAGGACAGGACAGGCTTGCACTCAGTTGTCTTATGGATATAGATAAGAAGGGAAATATAGTAGGACATAAGATATGCGAGACGGTGATCAATGTAGACCGCAGAATGTCGTACACCAGTGTGTCTGCGATTGTCGAGGATCATGATCTGGATGAGACTGAGAAGTACAAAGAGCTTGTTCCGATGTTTGAACTCATGCTTCATGTATCAGATCTTCTCAGAGCAAACAGGAGAAAACGAGGTTCGATAGATTTCGATTTCGATGAGTCGAAGATCAAGATAGGTTCAGATGGAAATGTAGTATCTATAGGGGTATATGAGAGACGAAGATCCAATGAGATCATAGAGGACTTCATGCTTGCCGCAAATGAGACGATTGCCGAGGATTACTTCTGGCAGGATATACCATTCGAGTACAGAGTTCACGAGACTCCGGATGCAGACAGAGTGGAGCAGCTGTCACTTCTTATAAGCAATTTTGGCATGTACTTCAAGGCTTCAAAGGAGAATATACATCCAAAGGAGTTTCAGAAGCTTCTTGACAGGATAAAAGGCGAACCGTACGAGAATCTTGTCAGCAGGATGGCGCTTCGAACCATGAAACAGGCGAAGTATTCCACTGAATGTACAGGACATTTTGGACTGTCGTGCAAATACTACTGTCACTTCACTTCTCCTATAAGGAGATATCCAGATCTGCAGATTCATCGTATAATAAAGGAAAATATACATGGAAAGCTTGATTCCAAACGAATAGAGCATTATAGCATGATACTGGACAGAGTTGCTGATGACAATTCCCGCAAGGAGAGGCGTGCAGAGGAAGCTGAGAGAGATGTAGAAAAGCTTAAGAAGGTAGAATATATGTCGGCCCATATTGGCGAGGTATACGATGGATTTGTGTCTGGTGTCACCAACAGAGGAATGTTTGTTGAACTTCCGAATACTGTAGAAGGATTTGTAAATGTGGCGGATATGCGCGATGATTATTACTATTTTTCCCAGGAAGATTATGCTATGATAGGTGAGGAGACTGGGAATCAGTATGCCATCGGAGATCCTATACAGATCAGAGTTAAGAACACGGATAAGATGACGAAGTCGATAGATTTCAGTATTGTTTATAAAGGAGAGGATAAATTTGTCAAAGGAAAGAGGAAACACTCTCATCGCAAATAATAAAAAAGCATATCATGAGTATTTTATAGAAGAAAAATTTGAGGCTGGTATCGAGCTTGTGGGAACAGAGGTCAAGTCTATAAGGCAGGGACATTGCAGTATCAAGGAAGCATTTGTCGGAATCGATCACGGTGAGGTATACGTGTACAGGATGAATGTTAATCCATACGAGAGGGGCAATATATTCAACAAGGATCCGCTCAGAACACGCAAGCTCCTGCTGCACAGGTACGAGATCAATAAACTCATAGGACAGCAGAAGGTAAAGGGCTACACCATCATGCCGCTCAAGGTATATATCAAGGATGGACTTGTCAAGATGGAGATCGGTCTGGCAAAGGGTAAGAAGCTCTATGATAAGCGTGAGGATATTGCGAAGAAAGACATGAAGCGTGAGATGGAGAGAGATCTGAAAAACAGGAACAGAGAGTAGTCGTATGCTGGACTGTGTAATAGGAAGCTTTGGGGTGTAGAGAGTAGATATACTCTGAACCGTGGGAAGCTTTCGGATGTAATATGTCAAAAAACTGTGAAATATGACATATTAAGGAAGTAATTGTTGGAAATGTTCTCCTGCATGTGTTATACTAGTAGGGTGTTGAAAATTAGAAATGATTTTCATATAATACGAATTGTTTGGAGAAGAGAGTTATGAGTCAGAGTAAAGTAGATCAGAGAAAATATGAGAAGAAGCACCGCAAGGAGATACTTCGTAAGCAGAAGGTCAAGAAGGTGCTTGCTGTTACGATTACTATAGTTGTGATAGCCGGTATTGTAGGAAGCATAGCAGGTGTTAAGATATATAAGGCTATTCCAAAGTATGTGGAGGCATCAAGCCTTAACAGTTATATCGATAAGTCTTATTCAGATCTTGGCTATGATTCGCTGTTCCCGGCAACAAGCACAGACGCATCAGAGGAAGATACAACGGACTCAGAGGAGGCTGCTGATTCAACATCAGAGGAAGATGCAACAGAAGCTGCTTCATCAGAAGAGACTGCTTCAACTGAAGCAGAGTAAGCAGAAAGCTATAAGTTATACGGTAGTAGACAGTATAGCGATATATCAGATATTGCGTGGAATATAACATTAGATTATGACATGAGATTATGACATAGGATTATGACATAGGATTATGACATTAGAATATATGCATATATCATGTAGATTCCACATAATATATAATAATCGGTTATCACTGATTTATTAAACAATCAGGGGTTGACTGGTTTCGACAGGGGTTTTGAAGCTATGGAAGCCATCCGTGGACCAGAGCCACGCTAAAAGCTGGACAAAAAATAAACGCTAACGATAATTTAGCATACGCTGCCTAGTTGCAGCCGTCATCCTTTAGGAACGCCGAGCCTTTAGGAATGGCGTCGACTTTCGGCAAACTCCTGCATCTAAGCTTTGCGATGTAGGAAAATCCATGAAGCTACTAAGGTCTATAGCATGTTAGTGGGCGATAGGCTGAGGGAATGTTAAAGCACTGACTGTGATGGAAGAAACTGTAGTGAATGAGCTTATGGACGGGGGTTCGACTCCCCCCAGCTCCACTAAATGGAAAAGCAGGGCATATAGATTTTGTTTCTATATGCTCTGTTTTTTTATTTAAACTACAAGTTGATGGTCTGACGAGAGATAATCAGATAAGATGTATGTATGATGTATAGGGTTCTATACTGATCCAATAAAAGATTAAATGATGGGGAGGCTTTATATATATGTGTGCATATGATTTTGATATGCCGGATGTGATAATGAAAAGCAGACTTGCTATACTGCGCATCGTGGGTGTGGTTTTTGTCAGTGTTTTCATTTTCATTTTTGAG
>USSH01000220.1 GCA_900557435.1 uncultured Coprococcus sp.
ATATCCGGTAAATCAGAAATACTTGATATGAAGGTTTCAGGAACTTCTATAGAACAGATAGTAAAAGACCTATATCAACAAAAAATGTAACAGTATAAAATATGTAAGCAAATATTTGTTAATATAGATTAGAAAGGATTAAATGGTATTATGGGAACGGAGATTCGATTGTTAGTTTTATTGTCTCGGTTAAAGGTATCGGCAGAAATAAAGGAGAGAGTAATTATTCTGTTAAATCAAAAAATTGACTGGAATTACTTTTTGTATCAATGCATTAAGAATAAGGTATGTAATATTGTAATATGCAATGTAATGGATTTAGGTATTGAAAATTATTTTGATTATACAGTTCTTAAGGTTTTGAGATATTATTTTAATTATTCGAAAAGTCGTCTTTCATATTTAGAAGATAGAATGGTTGAGATTACAAATGAATTGAATAAAATGCAAATAAGTTATGCATTAATAAAGGGATTTGATATTGTAAACAAAGTTTATAATCCGATAAAGCCATTTTTAAGAGATTTTAATGATATAGATATTTTGTTAGATAAGCCGTCCATGTGATTATCCATGCAACGTCTGAAATCACAATCAGAGAATATCTAAACCCACTGCAATTAGATGATTCTAAACTTGCAAAACTTAACAAACTTCGAACTATGGCAGAAATGCCTGTAATCATTCTTTGATAATTATGCTGTTGCCCTTGTGGCAAAGGGAGAGTATTCCATGGAAGAGTTTATGGATGGCATTGCGGATATGGTAACAGACCTTGTGCAGACCTATCACAGCATTAGTGACGAACAGAAATCCATGTTTGGAGGGAACCAGAACGGACAGGAAGCCCTTGGAAAATGCCCGAAATGTGGTGGGGATGTAGTAAAAGGAAAATATGGAGCTTACTGCAAAAATAAATGTGGTATGAATGTTGGGAAGGCTATGGGAACAGTCCTTTCCGATACGCAGATCAAGAGTATGCTGGAGGGGAAAAAGACTTTCGTCAAAGGATTAAAGGGAAAGAAAGGAAGTTATGATGCCTACCTTATCCCGGAGGGAATAGAGGATTATTCCTATACCAAAGATTGCAGGGAAATCAAAGGTTCACAGTATAAGGTCAAGTTGGAGTTCTCAAAAGAGAAATAAAAATGTATTGCTATTGTACGTACGAATTGGTATAATATAGATAGAAAAGGAAACACTAAGATTTTTGAAAGGAGTGTTACATTATGGCAACAAAATCAGCTAATTTGTACGCAAGAATAGAGCCGGATGTGAAAGAGCAGGCAGAAAGCATCTTGTCAGCACTTGGTATTCCGACATCCAATGCTATTAATATGTTCTATAAACAGATTATTTTAAACAGGGGACTTCCTTTTGAAGTGAAGATACCTACGGCAAAACCTGTTAATGTGGCAGAACTGACCGAAGCAGAATTAAATGCGGAACTAGAGAAAGGATATGCGGATATGGTTGCAGGCAGAACAAAACCTGCAAGACAGGCATTTGCTGATATTCGCAAAGATTACGGTATATGATTTATGAGGTAATTATCACCGATCAAGCCAATGCCGATTTAAGGGGAATATATGAGTATATTACTTTTGAATTGCTTTCACCAGATAATGCAGCAGGACAGCTTGACAGGTTAGAGGAACACATTTTAGGACTTGAGGAATTTCCGGAAAAATACCGGCTTTATGGAAATGAGCCGTGGCACAGCCGAGGGTTAAGAGTGATGCCAGTTGATAATTATCTGGTATTCTATATCCCGGATAAGGACACGGGTATCGTAACAGTTATTCGTGTTATGTTTGAAGGTAGGAATGTCGAAAACCAGCTTAATAATCACACGGTAATATAAAACAGAATAATTATAACAGCGTAAAGGCGTATGAGATGTAACCATTCCATCAAAAAAGGCGGCTGTGCGGGCAATGCCCGCAAGGGAATAGGAAGTGCAGAGGTGGGAGCGCGTACCATGTAGCCGATGCTTACGGTCTTGATGGCGGTATCACCTCCCAAGTGGCGGTGCGGACAATTTCGCCGCCCGCTTTAATGAGATCGAGAGCTTGCGCCCGCTGGCGTTCGCCGCCGCTTTGAAAGCTCTCCAAAAGCTGCACGGTACAAAGGAGCCTGACGAAGAGGTGAAGAAGCTCTTTGATAAGGCTGTAGAATATGATGATTAGCTTGAAAATCAGATAGAGAAACAGAAAGTATTCATGACGCCATAGACTGAAAGGTCTATGGCGTTTTGCTGTCTATATCTAACAGATTGTATAGAATTTTCGTGGTAGACAGTAGAATTTTGTATGTATTTCATAAATCCTGATTGCTATACTGATCTCGTAAACAAGAAAGCGGCAGGTGCCGCAAGTGAGAAGGAGGACTCTTTTCTATGAAAAAGAAAGTATTGGGGACGCTACTTAGCGCAGCTATGGTAATCGGAATGTTAAACGGATGCGGAAGCAGCGCTGACACAGCAACATCGGGAAGCACTGACACGGCAAAGACCGAGACAACAGCAGATACAACAGCGGATGCAGAGGCAGCACCGGCAGCGGATACAAGCGCAGCAGGCGGCAAGAAGGTGGGTGTTGCAATGCCGACACAGTCATCCGAGAGATGGATCAACGATGGTTCCAACATGAAAGCAAAGCTGGAGGATCTTGGATATGAGGTAGACCTTCAGTACGCAGAGGACGATGTACAGGCACAGGTTTCCCAGATCGAGAACATGATCGCAAGCGGTGTAAACTGTCTGGTTATCGCATCCATCGATTCTTCCGCACTTGTCAATGTTGAGAAACAGGCAAAGGATGCAGGAATTCCGATCATCGCATATGACCGTCTGCTGATGGATACTGATGCCGTTTCCTATTATGCAACCTTTGACAATAAGGGAGTTGGAACAGCAATCGGAAAATATATCGAAGAGAAGAAGGATCTGGCTAACGCAACAGAGTCCTACACGATTGAGTTCTTTATGGGATCTCCGGATGATAACAATGCACATATGCTCTATGCAGGTCTGATGGAAGTTCTTCAGCCGTATCTGGATAACGGCACACTGGTATGTAAATCCGGAAGAACATCATTTGACGATACCTGTATTCTGAGATGGTCTCAGGAGACAGCACAGCAGAACTGTGAGAACTATCTGACAGGCTTCTATGCAGACGAAGACCTTGATATCTGTGCAACTGCTTTTGACGGTTTTGCTTATGGATGTAAGGCAGCTCTGGAAGGTGCAGGATACACAGATGCAAACTGGCCGCTTATCACAGGACAGGATGCTGAGCTCATGGCTACCAAGAACATCATTGCAGGTTCCCAGACAATGTCTATCTACAAGGATACAAGACTTCTTGCAGACAAGTGCGTAACCATGGTACAGGCAGTGTTGGAAGGCGCAAAGCCGGAAATCAATGATACAGAGCAGTACAACAACGGCGTGATCACCGTTCCCTCTTATCTGTGTACACCGGTAGCGGTAGATAAGGACAATTATCAGGAAATCATTGTAGGCGGTGGCTACTATACAGAGGAACAGCTGGCAGAGTAATTCCTGAATACATAACAGAAGAAACACACTAAATGGGCGGCGGCAGGTTTGCTGTCGCCCTTTCTCCCTTTGGATGGGAGGGGAGAACAGAAAAGAGAGGAGTTTAGCATGTCAGATTATATTTTGGAAATGAATCATATTACCAAAGAATTCAGCGGTGTCAAGGCACTCGACGATGTTAATCTGAAGGTAAAACGCGGAGAGATCCACGCGCTTTGTGGTGAGAACGGTGCTGGAAAATCAACGCTGATGAATGTTCTGTCTGGAGTTTATCCACATGGAACATACGAGGGAGATATTGTTTATAAAGGGGAAGTATGCAGCTTTCACAATCTGCGTGACAGTGAGGCGAAGGGAATCGTTATCATCCATCAGGAGCTGGCGCTGAGTCCCCTGCTGTCGATTGCGGAGAATGTTTTTCTGGGAAATGAACAGACATCGATGAAGGGGGTCATCGACTGGACGAAGACCAGAAAGAAAGCACAGGATATGCTGGAGAGAGTGGGGCTGGAGCATGAAGATATCAACGCACCGGTAAGCTCACTTGGTGTCGGCAAGCAGCAATTGATCGAGATTGCCAAGGCAATGGCGAAGAAAGTAGAACTTCTGATTCTGGATGAGCCGACGGCAGCCTTGAACGATGAAGAGAGCCAGAAGCTGCTGAGTATTATGCTTGAGCTGAAAAAGCAGGGAATCACCTGCATCATTATTTCGCACAAGCTCAATGAGATTGAATATGTATCGGATGCCATCACGATCATCCGGGATGGCAAGACGATTGAAACATTGATAAAGGGACAGGATGATTTCACGGAAAGCCGTGTGATCAAGGCCATGGTTGGACGCGAACTGACCAACCGTTATCCGGCGAGAGAGGATGTCACGATCGGAGATACGATTTTTGAGGTAAAGGACTGGAATGTATACCATCCCGATGACGCACACAGACAGGTGATCAAGAATATCAACCTGAGCGTTAGGGCTGGCGAGGTAGTAGGGCTTGCGGGACTGATGGGAGCCGGAAGAACGGAGCTTGCCATGAGTCTGTTT
>USSH01000221.1 GCA_900557435.1 uncultured Coprococcus sp.
CGGTGAAAGGAAGAATGATTGCCGGAGGTGATGAATATTCAGCGATCATTGAAGGTATAACCAAGGATATGGGCATACCGGCTTCTCAGCTTGAGACGAGAATGTATCCACTTATTATAAGCGAAGTTGATTTCCCAAGGATATACTATAATATGATGCTTCTCGTGCTTGTACTCACAGTATCGTGGGCGGTGTATGTATTGATAAGATGCGTGTATGATGTAAGCTGTCCATGGAGAGTTCATAGAGTCAGGGATGCCCTTGGCAAGAAAGCCGGCAGGGATACTATCAGGGACATTGATTCACAGCTCAGATACAATCTGTATTATGATCAGTATGGTATAGCTATAACGGATAAATATTTCGTGTGTCATGGCATATGGCACACGGATGTGGTTGCACTTGACAGTATAGAGACATTCAAGAAGCTTAGGACATCATCCAATATTGGGGTGAATAAGAAGGTTTATAAGCTCCTTATGGTTGACGTGGATGGTGTGACATATGAGCAGAATTTCAGATCTGAAAGAGAACTCGACGAAGCTCTGACTTATTTGGATGGAGACAAAAGACCTTCACGATAAAACGCTGAAGAGAGACAGCAGAATAATGATATACAAAAAATACGTATAAAAGCTATATTAAAAAGATGTATTAAAAACTGATAAAAACATGCTGCAGAATATAAGACTCATGAGATTAACATTGAGTTGCAAGATATTCTGCAGCATATTTTTTTCACATAGTAATTCAGTTGTCAGAACCTGTTAACAAAATACATTACAAAATCTGTTATCAGGAGTCCGTTACCAGATGTTTATTATCAGATGTTTATTACCAGATGCTTATATCAGACGTCCAGCTTGTCCTGCTCCTCAAGAACAGACGGATCCTCTGATGTATCGGAAAGTCCCATGTACTCATCGCCGATAACTTCAGTGTCATTAGAATCGGCAGCCTGAGCGACTGCACCGGTTGCTTCGGCAATGACATCTTCAGTTTCAGCAACTGCCTCAGTGACTGCCTTGGCAGTTTCTTCCTCGGAGACCTTTGAAGACTCTGATGAAGCCGCTGAGGTCTCATCGGCATCGTGTTCATGAAGTGTAAAATATTCACGGTCTGCATCCTCTGGGTGATCCACCTTATCCTTTATGGTGTCTTTTATTTTGTCATATGTCTCTGACACGGAATCCTTTGCCTTTTTCACGGTGTCAGAATCCTTAACCTTATGGTATGTGTCTTTTATAGTTTCCTTTGCCTTCTGAGCCTGTTCGGAATCCTTAACCTTGTGGTATGTGTCAGATACTGCGGATGCGGCTTTCCTGACATTCTCATTTTCCTTGATCTTTCTTACTGTTTCAGAATCTTTGACCTTGTGGTATGAATCCGAAGCTGCAGCCTTTGCCTTCTTTACAGATTCGTTGGATTCTACGGTCTGGTATGCCTTTGAATTCTTGATTTTATCCTTGAAAAGATAGCATACGCCGCCGGCAGCTGCTAAAGTGAGTGCTAATTTTGTTAAATTCTTCATGATACAAGTCCCCTTTCGTGATGTATATAACTTACCCATTCATTTTAATATGTATTCATTTTAAATGCAATAAAACTAACATTAATATAACATATAAAAAGACTCGAAATATGTCGTAAGATCCAGATTTTATAAATGTTTTTCAGGAAGTTCATAGACATTTAATATTTGCGGATTATATATACTATATGCTATATTTAAATATAGTGCGTAACACATTGCTATATATAATTTTACAGGGAAAGGGCATTTGATCGTATGGAAAAATACAGAGAACAATTAGAGAATTTACAGAAGGAGATAAAGGAACTGGAAAGCAGATCGGCTACGTATTCAGGTATTAGATTTGTTGCATTTCTGGCTGCTGCGGCAGGACTTATCATTGGAATATATGACGGAAGAGGAGTGTTCGTTGGAGCGGGGATCCTTCTGACTATTGCATTTATCGCAATGGTATTTGTGCATGGCAGGTTGAGTGAGAAGCTGGAGTATAAGAAAGCAGAGGCTGAGGTGACCCGCAGATATATAGCCAGATTTGGCGATGACTGGAAGAGGTTTGATGAGAATGGAAGCGAATATCTGACGGATGAGGATTTGGCGGCGAGAGATATGGATCTTCTTGGCGCAAGTTCACTTTTCCAGTTTATATGTACTGCAGGAACCGAGGAGGGACGGCGTAGTCTTGCAAAAAGCATAAAGAATCCGGAATACACTACAGAGATGATAAAGAAACGTCAACAGGCTATAAAGGAGCTTGGTGAGAAAGAAGATTTCTCCCGAGCATTTGAGACTCTGGGAGTAAAGACCGGAATGGGTAAGAAAAAGAAGTATACAGCGGATGAGTTCGTTGCGTACTGCAGCAGTGATGTTCATATTCCTTGGATATTTAATATTCTGAGGTTTGTATTTCCTCTTATAACGGTTATGCTTTTGGTCCTTGGCATTCTTGGCAAGGTCAACATAGGCTGGACTTTGGTGTCGTTCTTTGTGGTATTATTGTTTTCATGGCTGTTCTCTGGCGTTGCAGGCCAAGCTGTCATGCCGATGATATCATTTGGATACGTTCTCGATGATTATATCAATATGTTTGAACTTATCTCTAAGGAAAAGTTTGACAGTGAACTGCTGAGCGAAATCAGAAAGAATCTGTCACAGGACTCAGGCGCGCTTGCGGCCATAAAGAAGCTGAGAACCATCAGTGCGGCATTCAATATAAGATATAATCCGATAGTGCACCAGATATTATGTGGACTTACCATGTGGGATTTCCATATAGGAAGAATGATGGATCGCTGGAAACAGAACAATGGACAGGACGTGGCAGGCTGGATAAAAGCAGTGTCCGATATGGAGGAGCTTATGTCATTTGCAGTCCTTGTCAGAACAAGAAATGTGTCATATCCGAAGGTTGGCGACTGCACTGATGTCCATGTTGATGCAAAGGCTATGAGGCACCCGTTGATATCCCCGGAGATCGTTGTGGAAAATGATGCGAGCTTTAAGGGCGGTGCAGCCATTATAACCGGAAGCAACATGTCAGGAAAAACAACATTCCTGAGAACACTTGGCATCAATCTGGTTCTTGCCTATGCCGGAGCTCCGGTCTGTGCGGATTCCATGGAGACGGATATTATGAAGATATTCACTTCTATGAGGGTTACGGACGATGTAAGCAATGGTATCTCCACATTCTATGCAGAGATACTTCGTATAAAGACCATGGTGGAATATAGAAAGCAAAATAAACCGATGCTTTGCCTGATAGATGAGATATTCAAAGGAACAAATTCGGCAGACAGAATAGTCGGTGCCACACAGGTTATCAGAAAGCTTGCGTCGACAAACTCGATGACACTGGTCTCAACCCATGATTTTGAGCTGTGTGATCTCAAAGCAGAGGATGGAACACCAGCGGTAAATTATCATTTTGAGGAATATTATGAGGGCGATCAGCTGAAGTTTGACTATAAGAAGAAAGAAGGCAGATGCACTACGACAAATGCGATGGCGATACTTCATATGGCCGGACTTGCCTGATGACAGCGATAAGTCAGAAGATGCCGGACGTTTGAGGACAGCGATAAGTCAGAAGATGCCGGATATCTGAGAACAAAAAACAAGACAGTAAAAGTGCACAAAAATGCGAAAAATATTAGTGCTTAAATTTTTGAGTAATTATGCACAATGACAATTATCAGTAATAACCAAAAACTTTGTTGAATGATTTTACCAAATATGCTATATTTGAAGTAGTGATTTGTGGGGAGTTAATAGCAAATTTGAATACAAATGTGAAAATAAAAGGAGGTTGACATATTATGTTACCAGCAAATATAGGACAGGCGGGAGATAATGCATTATCGATTGCTGCATCCAGCAACAAAGGAACTCTTATACGTTATCTGAATGATCAGGTAGAAGATGGATTTTATACATTGGTTATTGACAGCTTGAAGGATTCAAACTTTGATTTGTCAACTATGACGGTTGATGATGATGTTCGTGCGCAGTGTACAAAGCTGTATGAACTTGCAGAGTTTGTTGATTTCAACATAAAGGCAACCGGTCATTATGCAATAGAAGAGTGGATTGAGCCACTGTTCAGATTTGTATATGGAGATATAGATCCGACCGATATCGATACACCTGTATCTGCTACAGGAGTATACAGATACAGCGTATGGCTGCTTTATTTACTGCAGCTCGAGAAGATTCCTGAGTGTATGAAGCTCATCGGGGATAAGATCGCACCGCTTCTTATCAATATCTCATATCAGATACTTGAAGATGATGACAGACCAAAGAATTTTGATAAGGCACTCCTTGGCTACCTTGATCTCATCAACGTGGTTATGGAGATGGATATATCGGCTGCTGATATTGGTTCAGATTCATATATCAACAATCTTGAAGTTCTCTATGACTATGTTATAGAGGATGCACATGCACCGAACGATTACAAGATCCAGTTGTCTATAAATCTGTTTTCAATATATATTGCGAACAAGCAGTATGAGAAGGCATTCCAGTTCTATGGACTGAATGCAGAG
>USSH01000222.1 GCA_900557435.1 uncultured Coprococcus sp.
TGCAAATCTGGAGTCGGCGATCAATATAGGCAATCAGCAGTATGCCAGAGATAACACACGCGATTTCGTGGCGATGATGAATGATTTCTTTAAGCAGATAGAAAAATATATGTCCAAGATAAATCATGAGGATGTGGTCGTTGAAAAAGAGTACCGGGATGGTATCAACAAGGGAAAACTTAAAGAAATACGTGCATTTCTGCGGGCTGGAGACAGAGAACCTGTGGAAAGCCTTATGAGCGAGCTGGACAGATATCAGTATGGAGACATAGATACAGAGTTCTTCACTGCACTAAAGGAGTTTGTAGCCTCAGGCGATTATCAGACATCAAGTGAGATGATAGACCAATATCTGAACAGCCAGTAACAGAGAGCCGGCAACGGATAACCGGCAGCAGACATAGTCAATAGTAGATATAGTCAGTAACGGATACGGGCAGGGCGATGAACCGGGACTCGAACACCGGGTAACGGGTCCTGCGGTATCTGTGCAAATATAAAAAGAAAAGAGGAAAAAGAAAGATGAGAGCAGCAATAATCATGGGATCAACAAGTGATCTTCCAAAGGTAGAGCCGGCAGTAGCGATATTAAAAGACTATGGAGTAGAGGTGGATGTGAGATGCCTTTCAGCCCATAGAGCGCATGCGGGACTTTCTGAATTTATAGAGGAAGCAAATAACAATGGCACAGAGGTTATCATTGCCGCAGCAGGAATGGCAGCAGCACTTCCAGGCGTGGTTGCATCTCAGACGGTTCTTCCTGTAATTGGTGTACCACTTTCAGGAGCGACACTTGACGGCATGGATGCGTTGTTGTCAATAGTGCAGATGCCTTCAGGTATTCCGGTTGCAACAGTTGCAATAAACGGAAGCAAGAATGCAGCTTACCTTGCCCTTCAGATCATAGGAGTGAACAATGAATCTGTAAAACTCAGACTTCTTCAGGAGCGCAAGGACATGGAGAGGGCTGCCATGAAGGCAAATGAGGAAGTAATAGAGAAGTTCAAATAAAATATACAGAAAATGCTGACATGAATGATCAGTACAGGCTGATATCATGTAAGATATTATTTCTTTACATTTAAAATGTGTAATGTTAGTATGTGGAATGGATGGTATTCGAAAGAAACCGTACCTGGATTTTATCCACCAGACAGAGATTCACATATACAGCAGGAGCAGACATAAGCAGGTGAAATTGTATGAGGATTGGATTTATAGGAGCTGGAAAAGTTGGCTTTACATTTGGAAAATATATAGCTTCAAAGATGCCACTCAGGACAGAGTCAGAAGCTTCATCGAAGATGGATCAGGATAAAAATAGACCTGAGGACATACAGCTCGAGATAGGAGGCTATTATAGTGCCAGTTGTGAAAGTGCCAGAGCAGCGGCCGAATTTACCGATACCGTGGTATACAACAGCTTAGAAGAGCTTTGCAGAGAGTGTGAGATCATCTTTCTGACCGTTCCTGATGGACAGATAGAGAGCGTTTGGAGGAGAATAAAAGATCTTGACATACGTGGCAGGATTATTTGTCATGCCAGTGGAGCTATGACATCAGACATTTTCTCAGGTATAACGGAGGCTGGAGCCTTTGGTTATTCGATTCATCCTATGTATGCAATAAGTTCAAAGTACGAATCCTATAAAGAACTGGACAATTCATTTTTTACAGTTGAAGGACATGACAGATATGCGCAGCGCATATGTTCTGTCATAGAATCCTTCGGCAACAGATGTGTGCTCATAGACGGACGAGACAAGGTGAAGTATCACGGAGCAGCTGTGTTTGCAAGCAATCTGGTAACAGGTCTGCTTGCGGTCTCACAGGACCTGCTCAGACAATGCGGGTTTTCCGAAGATGAGGCAGAATGCGCCATAATGCCGCTTTTTCTTGGAAATGCAAGGGCGGCAGCAGAAAAGGGACCTGTGAGTAGCTTGACAGGACCGGTGGAGAGATGTGATGTTGATACGATACGAAAGCATATGGATGCGCTTACAGGAGATGAGCATCAGGCATATGCGGCGGTTTCGAAATGCCTGGTACAGGTTGCCGTTAAAAAGCATCCGGACATGGATTACAGGGATTTGTTACGGGTTTTGGACGGAATAGGAGAATTATAATTATGAAGAACACAACGACGACACTTATGCAGATGAAGGGAACAGACAAGAAGATTTCCATGATCACGGCATACGACTACACCATTGCAAAGATTCTTGATGAATGTGGTGTCAACACGATCCTGGTAGGAGATTCTCTGGGCAACACTATTCTTGGCTATGAGGATACTATATCGGTCACAGTTGATGATATGATCCATCACAGCGCAGCGGTTGCAAGAGGTGCAAAGAACGCTCTGGTTGTAACAGATATGCCATTTATGTCATATCAGGCTAGCGTATATGATGCGGTGGTCAATGCGGGAAGGATCATGAAGGAAGGCCGTGCAGGAGCAGTAAAGCTTGAGGGCGGCCAGGACATGTGCCCACAGATAAGTGCCATAGTAAAGGCAAGTATACCTGTATGTGCCCATCTTGGACTCACACCACAGTCGATCAATGCATTTGGCGGATTTAAGGTGCAGGGCAAGACTGAGGCTGCTGCAAAGAAGCTCATAGAGGATGCAAAGGCAGTTGAGGCTGCGGGTGCATATATGCTGGTGCTCGAGTGCGTGCCTGAAAAGCTTGCAAAGATAGTTACAGAGAGTATAAGTATTCCAACTATAGGAATAGGTGCAGGAAGATATTGTGACGGACAGGTGCTTGTTAACCAGGATATGTTCGGCATGTTCTCTGACTTTGTTCCGAAGTTTGTCAAGCAGTTTGCAAATGTGGGCGATGCCATGCGCGGAGCTGTGAAGGAATATATCAGTGAGATAAATGCTGGAACCTTCCCGGGACCTGAGCACACCTATAAGATAGATGACGATATAATAGAAAAGTTATACTAAGATGCAGATAATTCATAATAGAACAGGAGAAAAGTCATGGTTATTTTAAAGAAGATAGATGAAGTGAGAGCACAGGTAAAGGAATGGAAGAAGCAGGGATTGACAGTTGGTCTTGTACCAACAATGGGATATCTTCATGAGGGACATCAGAGTCTTATAAAGAAGTCTGTAGAGCAGAACGATAGAACAGTTGTGAGTGTATTCGTCAATCCTATACAGTTTGGACCAAATGAGGATCTGGAGAGCTATCCAAGAGATCTTGAGGCGGATGCAAAGCTGTGTGAGGCTACAGGTGCAGATATAATATTCAATCCGGAGCCAGAGGAGATGTATGCCGATGGATTTGTATCATTCATCAACATGACAGGCCTTCCAAATGCACTCTGTGGTCTGACAAGACCTATTCATTTTAAGGGAGTCTGTACAGTTGTAGGTAAGCTTTTCAATATAGTAACTCCGGATAGAGCATATTTTGGACAGAAGGATGCTCAGCAGCTCGCGATCATCATGAGAATGGTGAAGGATCTGAACTTTGACATAGAGATAGTTGGCTGCCCTATAATCAGGGAGTCTGACGGACTTGCAAAGAGCTCAAGAAACATATATCTGACAGCCGAAGAGCGAAAAGCTGCAGTTGTTCTCAGCAAGGCAGTAAAACTTGGACAGCAGATGATAGCAGATGGTGAGCGCAATGCATCTAAGATCGTTGGTGCCATGAAGGAGTTGATATCTGCAGAACCTCTTGCAACGATAGATTACGTAGAGATGGTCAATATGGACACCATGCAGTCTATTGAGAAGGCGGAGGGACATGTACTCTGTGCTATGGCTGTAAAGTTTGGCAAGGCGAGACTTATCGATAATTTTATAGCTGAGTTATAATGGCAGAGTTTATAATTATTTATCATATAAGAATTATTTCAGACATGGCATACCGGAGAATCAGATTCAGCAGATTCTCACTGGTATGCTGTGTCAAAGTTTTCTTTAAAGAAAGGATACAGCATATAGTATGTTAAAAGGGAAAACAGTTGTACTTGGAGTTACAGGAAGTATAGCAGCATATAAGATAGCAGATCTGGCCAGTATGCTTGTGAAAAAGCATGCTGACGTTCATGTTATAATGACAGAGAATGCAACTAATTTTATCAATCCGATCACATTCGAGACTTTGACTGGAAACAAGTGTCTTGTGGACACATTTGACAGGAACTTTCAGTTCAATGTGGAACATGTTGCTCTCGCAAAGCGTGCGGATGTGTTCATGGTTGCACCTGCATCGGCCAATATCATCGGTAAGATAGCAGGAGGGATAGCAGATGATATGCTCAGTACAACCATCATGCCGGCTAAGTGCCCAAAGATTATAGCACCTGCCATGAATACAGGTATGATAGAGAATCCTATCGTTCAGGACAACATAAAGAAGCTTGAGCACTATGGATATGAGATCATAGAGTCGGACTGCGGCTATCTTGCATGTGGAGATACAGGCAAGGGCAAGCTTCCGGCACCGGAGGTCCTTCAGGATTACATATTGAAAGCCATTGCAAAAGAGAAAGATATGGCAGGCATTAAACTTCTTGTAACAGCCGGACCGACAAGGGAAGCTAT
>USSH01000223.1 GCA_900557435.1 uncultured Coprococcus sp.
AGTTGTTATTTTTGATTGGTGGGCTAATAGCTAATATTAGAAATTAGGATAGGTAAATTGATAAAAATGACATTTTGGGAAGTCTTTATCTATATTTGACTGCTAAACTACGATTAAGCAGGTTGGTTAGTTAGAGTTAGTTAGAAGAAAGAAAAGAGAAAGGTTGGTGCGATATGATAAATGGATATCTGGATTATCTGGCAAAGGCTGCGCCGGTTATAACTACACGTCAGGATGTTATCAGTGTTTCACAGATAGGCAGTATCGTGGGGGACCTGTTGTATCTGGAGAATGGCTATATGCAGGATTGGCAGGGAAAAAAACAGGACAATTATATTGGAATACTCAGCAGATATGCAGAAGATATGAAGAATGATATTCCATCGGTGATGTTCCTTGTGTGCGAAAACATAGAACTGGCAAAGAAGTGTTCTGTCATATTATCTATGTATAGACAGAGAAGATTGGGAGTATACAGTGATGATGACGATTATAGCGTGTATGAGTACGATACAGAGAATGGCGATGACGAATCAGCTGATGAAAAACCTGACTGCTGTGCGGTAAATATGTCAATAAAACTTCAACCATCGAATGGTATGCTGCATGATTATACATCATTCACCTGCCCTCAGAGTAAACCTGACTGCATTATGTTCTATAACGTTCCGGATGATGATCTCCCGCTGAAACTACAGGCTTTGGATATGTGCAGTGCCAAATTCACAATTATATGTATAGATGAGAGTCAGTGCAGAGAATCATGGGTACTTGATATAAAGAGAAGGAAGAATGCAGGGATGGTTAATATACCGGTTCTGAGTAGGGAACACTATGAAAAACTTGCATTGGACTTCCTTAAGGATATGGGTTACGGCCTGGAGAATGGATTTTCGGTTGTTCAGTTGGTGAAGAGAGCAGAGATAAGGCTGGGAGACAAGCTTTCGGAGGAGGCTCTATGCTGGCTGCTTGAACTGGCAGTCTCCAGATCTGATTCAGGAGAGCAGATATTGAGACGCACAGATTTTGAAGAGCTTGATTTCACTGAAAACAGTGCGGCGGAAGAATTGGAATCCATGATAGGACTTGAGTCTGTAAAGACGGTTGTTGAAGAGTGGTGCGCAGTTATCGGTGAGTCGTTAAGTAACAAAAAGCTGGGAATGCTGCATAAGAATATGATTTTCACAGGCAGGTCCGGTACAGGTAAGACGACCATTGCCAGACTGCTTGCAAAAATAATGGCTGAAACAGGAGTCTGCAATGGCAATTTTAGTGAGTGCAGCAGATCAGATCTTATCGGAAAATACCTTGGGCATACCGCACCAAAGGTTGCTGCCAAATTTGAGGCAGCTAGAAATGGAGTACTTTTTGTTGATGAGGCTGGATTTTTTGTGAAGGATAGGAATGATAGTTTTCTTGAGGAGGCACTTAAGGAGTTTGTCAGGTATATGGAGATATATCCTGATGTAATGGTTATATTTGCAATGTATGACAACGAGGTTGATGCATTCCTTGAAAAAGATATTGGACTCAAGTCAAGAATATCAGAGATAGTACGCTTTGACGATTATACACTTGACGAACTCTGGCGCATCGAGAAGAAGATGCTTTCAGATATGGGGTATAGCGTTGATCAGGGGTGCCGAGAAACATTTGATGGATATATGAATTCTCGTATGAAGAATCAGGATTTTGGAAATGCAAGGGAGTCCAGACGGCTGGCTGAAGCGTGCGTTAAGGCTGTATGTGTCAGGCATATGAAGGCGAGAAAAGGTACTGGAAGGCAGGACATGAAGGTGAAGAAGTGCGACATGGAACGTGCCGTACAGAGGCTTGGAATTGATGGCAAAAAGAATGATACGTACGGACATAATCCAATAGGTTTTATACATAATCTTCAGGAAACAGGATAAAAAAAGGCTGAAAAGAATAGGTAATGGATAGTTAGCCGGACTGACGAGCGTGCCAGGAACTGATAACAATTGAGGAGGTCGATGATATGGCGATATCAGATAGTTGGTCAGGGAGACCAATTGGATGGGGGGAATATATAGATGGATTGGGGGAATATATAGATATATTGGACATGAAGGATCATTACAGCGTGAATGTGACCGTATTTGTGTATAAGTTGATGAAAAGACTGAGAAAGGAACTGGGGATCACTTGGAATAAAGGCAGGAATGAAGGAGTATCCGGAGAAGTAAATTTTGAAGAATATGTTGAGGGCTCATTTGAGTATGATGTGGCTGAGAGTATTGATCCGCTGGGAATTTTGGAGAGGGAGCAGGCGGAAACAGCTCCGCTTGATAACCTTATGCCCAAGCCTGATAATATTATATATTACTATCTAAATCCGGTGATAGTGGCGGCACTTATGGAAGATATAGACTGGCTGAAGAGATACAGCGAGATAAGAAATATATTTGATGATGCACGGAATGGGGAAATATATGTTTATGATAATGCGTTTAATTATCAGCATACTATTTATGCTATGTGGTCACGGATTTTGTGGTTTGATGAGAGCTTTGATGAAAAAAATGAATTTGCCGGTGAGCTGTGGAAGATTATAGAAGATCAGTATAAGGCAGCGGGTATGAAAGTCAGAAAAAATATGCTGGATTTTGTAGTGAATACGATCGCACATATACCGGGACTTGAGCAGAGAGAAAATGCAGGCCTTAGGTTTAAGATCAGACAGCCTCAGATGTATGAGGATTGGGTGGATTTCGGTGAGGAGACTGCTGGATTGCCTTACACATTGGTATTTGCAATGGAGGCTTATGAATATGGGCTGGCGGGAGAGCATGCGCCAGCGAAAAATATGAAGAAAAGTGCGGAACTCCTTGTTGGCAAAGATTCGGATATTGAGTCATTTTTAAACTATGACCTGAGGGATTATCTCAAACAGTTTTCAGAAGAAGAGATATGGGTTGATATTTCTCAGATCTGGTTTGAATCACTTGAACCAGATGATGATTATGTGAGAAAGCTACGAAATGACAATTCGCAAGAACACAGGATTGAATTTGATGATAAAAGGGTACGATTTTTTGCGGATCAGCTTTTGATAATGGATCAGCTGCTCAGCCCGGAAGATTTTTTTACAGTGCTGAATATGATGTGGAACGATCTGAGAATAAAAATCAGTCAGGTGCCGAAAGATAATTTCGGTGATTGCACTGTAAGCAGAGAGTACATTGCAAAAAAAGGCGGGCGTTATATAGGGATAATCAAAAAAACGATAAGGAAGCTTAGCGGCAAACTGAAGGATATTGGAGGACTTTATGTAAAGAAATTTATTGATACTGATCTTAGCCAGTACATGTTCTATGCCAATGAATTTGGTGCAGATGGGAAACTGGCATTAGGATTGAATGCACTGAGAAAGATAGGGATACCGGACGATGCAATGAGAGAAACATATATAGATGTGTTTGATCCGGGAGCAGGCATAGATGAAACAAGGGAACGCAACAAAAACATAATAGAGATATGGAAAAGAAGCAAGATAAGCATATCAAAGCCGAATGAACTTCATAGATACCAGAAACAACTGGTGGAGAAGTGTTTAGATGAAACGCTGATAGTTGCAGCCAAATGTGGAATCTTCCCGGCTGCTGTCAGAGAAATGCTTGTGGAATATGCTGTTCAGGAAAAACTGTGGGACAAGGTTCCTGTGTTGATATGGATTGAGAGAGGAGGAGCGTAATGCGGGTAGAGGCAGTTGTCAAGGAAAACAAGGGAATCACCGAGATAAGAAAAAGCAGAAGTGAAGACAAACTACAGGAAAAAATAACGGCTGCAGAGCATTTAGTGGCTCAGCTTAGACAGAAGCTTATAAAGAGATATCCTGTTCTAAGCTATACATTTCATTATATGCAATTTGTGCCTGTAGAGGAAAGAATATGTCTGGAAACTGATGGAATACATATATTTTATTCGCCGGTGGTGGTGCTGGAAAAAGCAAAGCAGAAGCTTATGCATGAACTTGAGTATGCCTGTATGCACATCCTTGTCCATGGTATGTTTGGACATTTTGAGATTGCAGGTCCATATGAAAGAAGCAGTGTTATGCACACACTTATGGATATGGAGGTGCGTAAATTTATAGGAAGACTTGAACAGAAAATAGTATATGCACCGATAATGGCAGCCTCAATATATATACATGAGCTTATGCTGGATAACAGAGGACTAAAGACGATATACAAGGAGATAGAACAGTCTGGCGATAAGAAGAGACAGCTGTTGAGAATCAGAAAGAATCTGGCATACGATGATCATCAGGTCTGGTATAGAAACAGGACATATAAGACTTTGATAGATATGCCTGACATAATGGACATGAATGGTGCGCAAAAAGAAGCTGAAAAAGATGATGCGATAAGATTGTGGGCAACGATACGAAGAGGAATGTTTGGCATAAATTCATTGGAAACGGATCAGATTCGCAATAGACTGACAAAAAATCGTGATGGCGGAATACATGAAAAGAGCTACGGAACTGATGAAGGTGAAAATGGAGACAGAAAATATTTTGCAGGAAAG
>USSH01000224.1 GCA_900557435.1 uncultured Coprococcus sp.
TTACACTCAGTGCTGCAGAGATAGAGTTTCTTCATGAGAACATGGATATGTTCGAGGCACTTGGATATCAGATAGAGAACTTTGGAGGCAGGGAGTTCAAGCTGAACGCTGTACCTGACAACCTGTTTGGTCTTGATGGCAGAGAGCTTTTTATAGACTTCATAGCTGATGCGAGCAGCAGTGCGAAAAAGGTTACCATAGACACATTTATACACAAGCTTTCCACTATGGCTTGTAAGGCTGCGATAAAGGGCAATACGGAGATAAGTTTCAAGGAGGCTGATGCACTTATAGATCAGCTCTTAAAGCTTGAAAACCCTTATACATGTCCTCATGGCCGTCCAACAGTTATATCCATGACTGAGTCGGAGATCGAGAAGAAATTTAAGCGTATAGTATAGGAGATAACAGGATGGATAAGAATATGAAACCACTGATAATCCTGACAGGCCCAACGGCTGTCGGCAAGACGGCGCTGTCCATAGGGCTGGCAAAGGCGGCGGACGGCGAGATCATATCCGCAGATTCTATGCAGGTATATAGAAAGATGAATATTGGAACGGCGAAGATAGAACCGGAGGAGATGCAGGGGGTAAGGCATCATCTGATAGATATTCTGGATCCGTCAGAAGAGTTCAACGTTGTGCTTTTCAAGAAATATGCTCTTCGTGCTATGGAGGATATATATTCCCGCGGAAAAATACCGATCGTAGTAGGTGGTACTGGTTTCTATATCCAGGCGCTTCTGTATGATATAGATTTTGAGGAAAATGATAATGATATGTCATACAGGGAAAAGCTGCAGAACCTTGCAGATACCCATGGCAAGACATTTCTTCATGACATGCTTGCAGAGGTCGACCATGAATCCGCTGAAAAGATACATGAGAATAATGTAAAAAGAGTGATACGGGCTCTTGAATTTTATAAAAAAACAGGTATGAAGATATCTGAACACAACGAGACTGAGTCGCAGAAGAAGTCACCATATAATTTTGAATATTTTGTGTTAAATGATGACAGAAGCAAATTATATGATAGAATAGACAGACGAATTGATATCATGCTGGAACAGGGGCTTGAGGCTGAGGTGAGACAGCTTGTCAGTGAGGGCTACAGCAGGGACCTGGTGTCCATGCAGGGGCTTGGCTATAAGGAGATAATAGATTACATCCAGGGTAGGTGCAGTTTTGAAGAGGCTGTGTATACACTGAAGAGAGATACAAGACACTTTGCCAAGAGACAGATCACATGGTTTAAGAGAGAAAAACATGTAACCTGGGTAAATAAGAATGAGTATGATAGCGAATCATGCATTCTGGAATATATGATGAACAGGCTGCACGAGAAGAGTATAATATAGTGGCTGTAAATACGACATAAGTAGATACGAACCCAGACATTTCAAAGGAGATACTATAGATATGAAGGACATGTTGAAAGAATATTATAAGTCTTTAAATGTAGACGAAAAAGTATTTGAATATTGTAATAGTGTGGAGGAGAAGCTGAAGGACAGATTTGCGAAGATAGATGCTGTCAGCGAGATAAACCAGCTCAAGGTTCTCAAGGCAATGCAGGACAACAGACTTTCAGAGGCACATTTTGCCGGATCATCGGGATATGGGTACACGGATGATGGCAGAGATGCATTAGAAAGGATCTACGCAGACGTGTTCCACACTGAGGATGCATTGGTAAGATCACAGATAGTTTGTGGAACCCACGCCCTCTGTACAGCAATGTTCGGAAATCTCAGACCGGGAGACGAGATTCTTGCAATTGCAGGAAAGCCTTATGACACTCTTGATGAGATCATTGGAATAAGAGATTCCAAAGGATCACTTGCGGAGTATGGTGTTACATATGCCCAGGTTGATCTTCTTCCAAATGGAGATTTCGATATCGAAAGTATCAAAAATGCAATCAATGATCGTACAAAGCTGGTCGAGATCCAGAGATCTAAGGGATATGCGGTCAGAAAAACATTATCAGTTCAGCAGATAGGAGAGGCTGTAAAGGCTGTAAAGAGCGTGAATCCAGACATTATATGTATGGTAGACAATTGTTACGGTGAATTTGTTCAGGATATAGAGCCATCTGATGTGGGCGCAGATCTGGTGGTTGGTTCTCTCATCAAGAATCCGGGAGGCGGACTTGCACCGATAGGTGGTTATATCTGCGGAAAGAAGGAGTATGTGGAGAACGCATCATACAGACTCACCACACCGGGACTTGGCAAGGAAGTCGGTGCATCACTGGGTAATACAAAAGCACTCACACAGGGACTTTTCATGGCACCGACAGTTACAGCAAATGCACTTAAGGGGGCTATATTTGCTGCAAATGTATATGAGGGTCTTGGATTTAGATCTGTTCCGAACAGCACAGAGGATCGATATGATATAATCCAGGCGGTTGAACTGCAGACACCGGAGCGTGTGGTAGCGTTCTGCGAGGGAATCCAGGCCGCTGCACCTGTGGACAGTTACGTTCGTCCCGAACCTTGGGATATGCCGGGATATGATTCGCCAGTCATCATGGCTGCAGGAGCATTTGTGTCCGGTTCATCCATAGAACTTTCTGCTGATGCACCTATGCGTCCGCCATATGCAGTGTATTTTCAAGGTGGTCTTACATATCCGCATGCAAAGTACGGCATAATAATGTCATTACAGAAAATGGTAGAAAAAAATCTCATAGTATGGTAGATTAATGAGTTGGTCGTAGGAGTTATGTTCCTGTACGCTTGGAGAGGCGGAAGGAGGAACATATGAAATATAAGAAATCAAATTTGTTGAATGCTTCAGAAAAGTATTCAGAGCAGGATATTGCATATTTGTCATCTACAGATGATGATTCGCATATTCTGATGAAGGAGATGTCTGAGACAGAAAGACCGTACGAAAAGAGTTATATGTATGGAGTACAGGTGTTGTCAGATGCGGAGCTGCTTGCAGTTATACTTCGCACGGGCAGTCAAAAAGCCAATGCACTTACACTTGCTTACAGAATACTCAACGCCCATCCTATCCACAAGGGCATCGTTGGATTGAATTATCTGACAACTGACGAGCTTGAGGAGATAAGCGGGATTGGAAAGGTCAAAGCTATACAGATGAAGTGTCTGGCTGAGATATCCAGAAGAATGGCTAAGGCTGTGCTGAAACCATTTGTTGCATTTGAATCACCGCAGAGTATCGCAGATTACTTTATGGAGAGGACAAGATATCTCGACAAGGAATATGTTTATTTGCTCATGTTTGATTCAAAACATAAACTTATAAAGGATATGAGGCTATCTGAAGGAACCATCAACAGATCTCTTCTGTCACCAAGGGAAGTGTTTATCCCTGCGCTTAAGTATGAAGCGGTATATATAATTCTGGTGCATAATCATCCATCAGGAGATCCAACCCCAAGTGAGGATGATATAGACATTACTTACACTATTATTGAAGCTGGGAGTATGATAGGAATTGAACTTTCTGATCATATAATATTAGGCAACAACTGTTATGTCAGTCTGGCTGAGCGAGGTATTTTTTATGAGACGAAGAAGGAATAGAAATAAAAAAAGAATAGAAATATCGCCAAGGTATGTTCTCTTGGGACTTACCGGATTCTGCGTTATACTCATGCTGGTTTCATTGTTTGCAGGAGGCATATTTGCCCCTGTCAGAGAGGTTTCCAACATGATAGTGCAGCCGATGCAGAAAGGTGTCAATACAATCGGAAGATGGGTACAGAGTAAGACAGAAGCATTTGAGAACTATGACTCGCTGCTAAAAGAAAACGAAGATTTGAAGACTAAGCTTGAGCAGACACAGAAGCAGGTTGAGCAATACCAGCAGGATTCATATGAACTCGAACGTTTACAGGCATTATACGAACTTGATACGCAGTATTCGGATTACAAGAAAACGGCAGCCAGGGTTATTTCAAAGGATACAAGCGGTTGGTTTGATGTATTCTATATAGATAAAGGAACCGATGATGGCATAAAGAATGGATGTAATGTAATGTTTGGAAATGGTCTTTGTGGCATTGTTACAGAGGCTGGTACTGACTATGCAAAGATTCGCTCAATTATTGATGATACCTCCAATGTAAATGGAATGATTCTGCCATCTGAAGCTATCTGTAATGTTGAGGGCAGTGTAAATAATTATGAAAATGGGTATTTAGTTGCTGAAAACATAGAGAAGGAAGCAGATATAAGCGTGGGTGACCAGGTAGTCACATCTTATGTATCGAGTAAATATCTTTCAGGACTTAATATTGGATATATAACAAAGATAGAAGAAGATTCAAATAATCTGACCAAGACGGCATATATAACACCATCATGTGATTTTTCAAAGATACAGGAAGTGCTGGTGATACTGGAGACAAAAAAGAATGTTTCTGAATACAGAATGAGTCTCGACCTCGGTCACAGCGACAGCTATATAAGAGCCATTACCTCTGGCAGAGCATTGCCGTCGATGTCGGAATTTTTATATATGTGCGATTATCTCGGGGTAACGCCGAAAGA
>USSH01000225.1 GCA_900557435.1 uncultured Coprococcus sp.
GGTAAAGTCTTATTATGATTTAGGACAGATGGCTGGGTTGAATGTTGTTGCACTTGACTATATCGGTAATGCGATGCTTCAGCTCATTAAGACACAGACAAATCAGAACACAACAACGATGGTTATTCAGTTAGGTAGCGAGAGTACAGTATTGAATATTGTACAGGGAGATAACCTGTTGTTACAGAGAACGGTTCCATATGGTACAAACTCTGTTGTCAATGTGGTTATGGACGATAAGGGTGTCGACGCAACAACAGCGATGACACTTCTTCAGAATGACCGTTTGATTACCGTTGATTTTGATGATAACGAAGTAACTGGCGCATTCCGCTATCTGATCAACAACATTGGACGTGTTATGGACTTCTATGCATCAAAGAACCCGGACAAGCCAATTGAGGATGTATTCCTGACAGGTGATGGTGCTTTGATCCGCGGTATTGACGGACTCTTTAAGGTACAGCTGAATGTCAGCACACGAATCATGGATACGTTATATAATATCAAGTTTGATCCAAGCATCGACTTAAAGGTATATAATCCTGTATATCTGGTAACCCCAATTGGAGCTGCTTTTGCACCGATGGGATTTGAACTTGCAGATGCTGTAGCACAGACAACAAAGGGTGAGGGAAGTTTGGCACCATTTATTGCCTTGGTTGCGATTGCTGCAATTGGCGCAGCGGGTATGGCGTTCTATTCTATCAATAAGAAGAACACAGAGACAGAAAAGCGGGATCAGTTAGAGGCAGATATTGCCAGAGTCAGTGATATCGAAGATATTATTGATGCATATAATGCAGCAGAAGCCCAGTACACAGATATGGAATCTATGTACTATACAACTTATCAGTTAAACGAGAATGCCAGAATGTTTATCACTGAGTTAGAGAAGAAGATTCCTTCCAGTGTAACAGTGACAAGCTTCTCTTCTACAAATGACGGTGTGACTATGCCATGCGTATCGACAAGCTACGATGCAATCGCAGATTTCATTATGCAGTTAAAGACGATCGACTGTGTAGACAATGCCTATGTTGCATCCATTAGCAAGTCAGATAAAGATGGAGAGATTACATACAACTTCAGTGTAACAGTAAATTATGTACCGATGATGGATGATCCGGCTGCAAGTACAGAGGCGGATACAAGTACAGAAGCTGCTGATACAACAGAAGCAGAGTAAGGGAGGATTGGAAATATGAATATTAGTTTAAGCAAGAGTAATATCAAGTTAATATTGTTTATCGTAGCAGTTGCCATCCTTGGCCTTACATATCTGTATGTATTCAAGGATAACATGAGCGATGCAGATTCGATTCATTCAGAAGTTGAAACATTACAGGCAAGATATGACGAACTGATGGCAAAACAGAAAGATCGTGATATGTACGAGGAGAAGACGGCTGAGTATAACAAGAAGTTTGCAGAGAGATTAGCTTACTTCCCGGCTACTTTGGATCAGGAGATCTCAGTTATGTTTGTGAAAGGACTGACAAAGGACGAAGGAAACCTTCAGTTTGATGTAAAGTCTGTTGGACTTGGTCAGCCACAGTCATTTTATAGCTTGAGTGCAGCAGCAAGTGCAGATGTTTCATCCGGTGATTCTGAAGAAACTGATACACAGGATGCAGTCGCTTCTGGTAATTATGAGTGTATGTCAGCTGCATTTCCATTGAGCTATACAGGTTCTTATGAAGGTTTGAAGGATTTCATTGATTATATTATGAATTATAAATATCGTATGAATATTTCATCTTTCAATATTTCATACAATTCATCTGATGATACATATTCAGGATCTGTCGCTCTGAATGCATACTGCATTACAGGTGGCGGACGTGAAGCCGATAAGGTTGATGTAGATGTGAAAGAGGGAGTATCGAACATCTTCCTTGGTGGTGAAGGTGCAGCGACAGTTACAACTTCCAGCCATGATGCAGGTGCAGGTGAGGATATTGTGAATGATCATGATATTCTGATTGGACTTAATAATGCAAACGGCGATAGCTCAGATGGTATTATTGTAAGTGCTGGTTCAAATAAAGTAAGTTCAGCAGCAAACGATGTTGAGACAGTTGCACTTTCTATCAAGGATGAAGATGGAAAGAATATGGTAGAAGTAACACTTGGTGATGATTCTTATTCATTCGAGCTTACAGATTCTGAACTTACAATCTATGTAGAGTCATCTGATCGTGTAGATAGTGATGATAAGAACGGCGTAAAGTTGAACGTGACAAATGGAACAACAGTTCCAGTGTATGTAAAGGTAGTAGGAGATGATACAAGCTCTCCAAGATTTGCTTTAGGTAGCAAGACAGGTACTGTTAAGGTATACTAAGAGAGGGTGAGAATTATGGCAAAAACAAATAATAAGGGTTTCAGTTTGATTGAAATCGTCATAGCAATTGCCATATTGTCAATCCTTTTGACTCCGATTCTCAAGCAGTTTGCGGACACTCTGGAGACCAGCCGAAAGGCAAAAGCGCTCCAGAGTGCCAATGAAAAGGCGATGTATGAGGTGGAGGAATTCCAATCGTTTTCTAAGGAAGATTTGGACGCGAAGTATGGGACACCGGCGGAAACAGAAGTTAATTTGGAATTGTATGGTGTAGATGGTAAGCCACTCCCGAAGAAACAAGAAGATGGAAAAGATGTAGATTTGGTATATACGGCTTATAAGTACACCTTGCCTGACAGCGTGATCGGAGCGAAAAAAGATAAGTATTCGAATGTGGTTGTGTTGGATGATATGTCCAGTAAGGTACGTGCCTATATGGACGAGACTGCACCGGAACACTATAAGATTGCTTATGGGTTGACAAATGAAGATTTGCAGAAATTCCCAGCACCATCGGAGGGTGAAGATGGAAGTGTAGAACAGTTTGTGCTTACAAATGAAGGTTCTATTGTAAAGTATAAAAACGGCATTGTTGTAGCTGTTGCCTGTGAGAGCAGTGCAGATATAGATTATGTAGCGGATGCAAATGCTGTAAACCTTGGTAACATGCATGATCTCGATAAGGATGCAGTTGCGATGATCATGGGAGGAACATCAAACTTTGATTCTGAAGCATTTTCGGCATTGTTTTCGAAAGCAATGGATCATCTGCGGGATTTAGATTATGATTCATGGCAACAGGCATTGCTGAATGTTGATAATGAGTCAATTCTTTCAACAGACACACTTTCTTCTTCAGATCGTTTGATTAAAGTATATACAGATAAGGATGCAGCAGGAAAATACATAGTTCGTGTGGATGTATATTATAATTATAACTATCGATTACAGGTTACGGACAAAGATGGTGTAACGAAGAGCAATGATTATAATGATGTAGTATCGTATACGATATTCTCTCAGAAGTTTAATACAAAGGAACCACCAGAGATTTACTTTGAGTATCAGCCATATTGTATTTCTTCTTCAGATGAACCGATTCGATACAAGTCAGATGATTACTTCTTGTTTGATAATCATGTAGATGGATGTAAATTGTATCTGTACAAACCGTACAAAGATCAGATGAATGCTTCTGCTGATTTAAACAGCTATTGGGATGATAAGGGTGAATATTATACATATTACACAGATAAGAGTCAGACAAGAAAAGTAAAGATTCATCTTGCAAGTAAGACTTCAAATGAAAGTTATATTGTAAATCCAGCTGACAAACAGGTGGATGAAAATGGAAATGAAGCAGCAAATCCATTTAATCGGTTATATATCTTTACTAATTTGGATACAACCGGATATGATCTCGATAGCAATGGGGTAACGGACGATCTTCAGTTTGTATCTGATTCATATGATGATTTGTTCCAGTATGTGAAGGGAAAAGCAGATGAGGAGCAGAACGGATCAAGTTCATCTGATGATACCTCTGTGAGATATGACAAGTATCCTTTGGGTAAGTATTACACATACAAAGAAGTTGATGACAACAACGAGGAGATTGTTCGAAACGATCAGGATGGTAACAAGATACAGCCGAAGAAAAAAATACTTTATAGTCTCAATGAGGATGAACGTGAAGAAGAACGGTTGTATACGATAACAGTTAATCTGGAACCAGATAAGGCATCGTTGAACACTGTTCGATTATCTGGAGCAAAGGGGGTAAATTAGTTGAAAAAAATTAAGAAATTTCTAAGAAAACTAAAGAATAATGCCGGCTCCAGTATAGTAATGGTTGTTGTAGCAATCGCATTTATCGGAATTGTGGTAGGTGCGCTTTTAGCTGCAGCAGTACAGTCTTATCGTTTGAAGCTTGCAGAATTAAATTCTAAAGATAATTTCTATTATATTGAACAGGCATTAAATGAGATTTATGCTGGAGTTGGAACACAGACGGTAGAGGATCTTCAGAATGCGTATGTGTACACGGTTGAGAATATGGTCTATTTCGACCTTGGAAAGGGGCGTTATGTGACTGCCTCAGAAGAAGATACACAGAAGATGTTTACGACTGAGTTCTACAAACGTTTAACTGCCAATGATTTCTTCAAAAGTGATGTAGATA
>USSH01000226.1 GCA_900557435.1 uncultured Coprococcus sp.
GGTCGCAATATACCCCTCATAATCAGCAAAATGCTCAGGCATGATTTTCTTCAGACTATCCACAGCCGTTTCCCAGCTGATAAGAGAACCGGCGTTAACAGCCTCTCCGTCAGACTTCATAGGCCATTTACATTCAAATGAGATCAATCCATCGCTGTCAAACTGTATGCTATATTGCGACCTTTCCAAATAATAATAATTATTCGGATCAAACCCCGCATCCTCATCGCTCTGATGTGATATAGTATCTATTCCAAATGCCTCAGGCTGGTACAACGGCTGTCCAGTGACTGCCGCACTAAATTGAACTAAATATCCATTTTTTTCATAGCCACAGTCCTCATAGCCACCATTATCATCATAATTTCCATATTGAAGATATAAGTCATCCACCTCTGTACAAGACGCATCTTCGAATCCCCATCCAGCCATGTAATCCATCGCCTTCGCAAGCGCCTGATCTCTGTTCAGTTTGCACTTATTTTCTTCCTCATATGCCAGCCACAACGGTGAGGTTCTGTTTGTGTTCTCCAGCTCCTCTGAGTTATAAGTGGAATAATACACACGGTTTGCTCCCAGCTTCTGCATATCCTCAGGTATCGACTTGTCCGATGCCAACTCTAAGTCAAATCCCTCATCAGTTGACCATGACTGATCATAAAAATATAATATGTATTCCACATCATTTATTTTTCCTATAAAATAGTCTTTACTGTAGTCTACAGCAGCTCCTTTATCAGCAAATATTGCATCTCTCTGCTCCTGCGTCACATTTTCTTTCAGATCATAAGGATATTCATACACGCCATCTTTTTCATCAAAAATGCTTTTCAGTATCTTTTCCCTATCTTCTGCGCCTATCTTTCCCATAGTAAATTTCTTTATATACATCTTGTCCGCATCAGGAATCTTTATCTTGTCAGTCTTTATACACGCTGATTCCACAGTTCCGCAGTTTTCGGCGGGAATATCTATATCTGCACTTTCCGGCACATTTAATGTCCTGGCCAATCCGCCCACGCTGTCGTCACTTTCCAGATCCTCGCCCGTCGTTGTCTCCGCATCACTTCCACTGCTTAGTTCCTGAACATCATCCCCTTCTATCACCGACACATTTGTACCAGATGCTCCATCATGCTTATCCCCACATCCACTGCACGCCAATGCCATACACATGGCCGCAGCACATAACACCCATCTTCTTCTTTTCATATTTATCCTCCTGTTTAATATTTATCAATTTTATTAAGTTATGTCATCCTCGAAATATATCGTTTTGATATGTTTATTGAGCTGCGCTATCTCCAATATATATCATTCTATATATACATTCTCCGTAGCCATCCTCATAATCGTCCACCAATGTTCCATCGAAAAAGCTCATATAGAGATTTTTCACTTCACTCTCCTCGGCAAGGAAGTATATCGTTAACTTGTGCTCATTTTTGTCTGCTGTGAGTTTGATCTGCCCATCTGCATTATTATACGGTGCTCCGTCCTGCGTAACATAGACAGGAGAATTAAACGTCATCGGCACACTTTCCTGTGCACTGCTATCTTCCTGGTAATAATAGTTAAGATCATCAATATACTCAAACTCGCCATTATCATTTTTTGTCCCACAAACTGCACTGATATCAATATACGGCATATATTGCTGTTTATATTCGACATCCTCACTGGCATAAGTTATATCGACAGCGACCATACGCAAACTGCTTTCCTCAACATCCCCCCAGTACGAGAATGTTTCATCATCCCCTACATATAGTTTTCTGCACTTCACATCTTTAAACTTTCCATTTTCATCCACGAATTTTTCATCGAGTTTATCAATATACCGTATTTCCATGTCACCTGTGTCTATTCCACATGTATTATCATATATTCTGACTCCATCGACTCTCATAACACAGTCTGACTCAGTAAAACTTTCGTTTTGATCTATCCCTATGTATTTGTCTGTGCTCTCCACGTCCACTTCGTCTTTTTCATCATAATTATTATTATCAACACCGATCCAATACAAAGGATTGTCTCCCTCTGCATCTTTCACTTTCATACCAGCTATGACTTTTGACAACTCTTCATCTGTGATATCTCGTCCAAAATATGCCTCTACAACAAGAGCTTTATCCTTTATCGGAATATATACTATCCTGTCAAATGAAGCAATTACACCGCCTTTCTTAAATACCAGATACTCATATTCGCCAGCTTGACGCCTCTCTGTGTCTGCCACATCTTTGTGTTCTATATCATATAAATCTCCATTCCATTTAGAGGCACAGACTGATATTCCCCTGTCATCTGTCCTTGGATCGTCATATTTGCCACTTTCAAACTGCTTCACTCCATCAGGCAGATAATCAAATGTAATCTCTATATACCTACGCCCCGACTCTATGGCATAATTAACTCCATTTGAATCTGTCATTTCAGTATATTCCCCGTTGCCAGCTTCCGTTGTATTCATCTCTTCCATACTGGCAGCTATGGTTGTATCCTCCAGTTCTATCGTTCCACTGGCAGTATGACCGTTTTGTGTGACTGTAAATCTATACACGCTGACCGCGGCATGTATAGACACCGGAAGCAGAATCACTCCACAGATGAGAAGTACTGCCACCTTGGTGTATCTCCTCATAGAGTTAATCCTGTTCTCTCTTCTCTCGGTTTCATCCGCATCCCTAAGTCCCATCAATATTCTCTTTTTTCTCTCTTCATATTCTGAAGAAAACTCATGGTCAGTATTCATCATCTCCTTATTCTCCATCTAACATCATCTCCTTTACAAGCAGCTTACGAGCCCTTTTTACGGCTCTTTCACACTTTTTTCTGACAGCAGGCTCCGCCATCTGCATGATTGCTGCGGTTTCTCTGACACTTAACTGTCGCTCAAATCTAAGCTTCAAAACCATAGCATCTTCATCCGAAAGCTTGCTGAGTATGTTACATATGATCTCTCTATTTTCAATCTGCTCTGTCATATCCGTTTTTCCAGACGATGTCATCTGATCCCATACATTCTTCTCCAGCACATCAGTCTTGTCCTCTTCAATCGGTTGCATTACCTCAGAGTTTTTCTTATTCTTTCTGTACATATCTATCGCCACACTCTTAGCAATCTTAGATATATACCCCCATTTTCTGTCATCTGTCATCCGCTTCAACATATCCCTATGCCTGATCACTTTGATAAATGTTTCCTGCACCGTCTCTTCCGCCTGCCATGCATCTCCTATTATGGAATATGCAAGCCTATATATTTTCTGTTCATACTTCTCATAACATTCTGCAACAAATTCACTGCTGCTCTTATCATTATGTATAATCATTTTTTACCCTTTTCATATGTCCCTGCTGTGAGTATCTATAGAAATTCTCTTTCATTTGATCACTCATTATATATAACGAATAATTTATCACACATGTGACAATATTTCTTATTTTTTGTACAACTTTTTATTTCTCTTTGTTTTTATTTGTCTGTGTTTTTATTTGTCTGTGTTTTTATTTATCTATATTTTTCGATATCAAAAATAATTTAGGCATGAAATAATTCAATCCCTATGTTTTATACATACCAAAAAGAGGCCAAAGAAAAGAGGCCAAAGATTTCTCTTCAGCCTCTTTTTCATTTACAATTTTTCCTGTTTACCACTCTTTTTATTTTTTTATGTTGTATTATTTGTTCCCTGTTATTTATTCAGAATCAGTTTCTTCTAAATCAGTTTCTTCCTCTTCATCCTCATCCATATTTTTCTCCAACATGTTTTCTGCCGCTTCAGCCTCCTCTTTAGCCTTTTTAGCTTCCTCTTCAGCCTTACGCGCAGCCTCCTCCAATTTCTTCTCGTTTAATCTAAATATCTTTCTCATGGTCGCACTTGTTCCATATGCAATTGCACCAAATATCAAAAGTACCCAAAGATACCATATATTTGCAAATATTACAGGATACCTTATACATATAAACACAGGAGCAAACCACGCCAGAAATACTTTCAACCACGAACCTTTATATGTTATGGCAAGTGCCATGGAATTTCTCACCGTTGTCGAGAGCTTGTTATTGTATCTCGCTATCAGCGGAAACAGAAACGGAACTATCAGTGCCATAAATAAACATTCTGTTATAAGAACACCTGTATAAAATGTGGATGCAAAACCAGCAACCTTCTTAACCACCAAGAATTCAAAGTACATGACGAACAATGCCAGTAATATAGCAAAAAAGGCAATTGTTGACTGTTTGAAGCCTCTTTTAAACTCATGAATAAAACCTGCAACAACAGTCTCTTCTTCATCCTCCTGAAGTCGTATACACATTGCATACAATGCAGACAATGATGCCCCTATTGTAAATATCGGAATGCAGCCAACTACAAAACACACATTAAGCATAAATATTGTACCAAACGCATCCATAAACCGTCTGAGTAAAGGTGTTTTCTCTTTTTCCCCGTTGTTATTCTCTTCCCTGTTATCAAACATTTCACTC
>USSH01000227.1 GCA_900557435.1 uncultured Coprococcus sp.
AATTTTGTTTTTGAAAATTTTTATAATTCTTTGAATTTTCTAAGTTATGTTATATACCCACTGCCGATTATAAACCATAAGGGGCTATATTTCTAGTTTTTTTGAATCACGCCTGCCATTTATTAATATTATTAAGCGTTATATGTTGACATACAAATGAATACTTATCTCCAATACATGATCCGCAGCTTGTCATCACAACCAGATATGAACTTTATTCATACACATTATACTTTATCATATATCATACATATCCATATATGCCTCTGACGGATACTTCACCTGATATTATATCGCGCACAGCTCCATCAGCATCCCTGACAAGGAGTCCGCCGTCCTGGGAAAGTCCCAAGGCTGTATACTCAGTTTTCTGATCTCCCTCTATGACATATACCTGCTTATCCTTGTTCACAAGGTAACTGTTGTACTCATCAACAAGAAATCCCAGATCTTTATTTTTTACAAACTCATTGTATAGTTTTTCAAACTCATTTGACACCTGCGCTATGAACCATGACCTGTCACATCCCCTGCCGTTCTCCAGAAGGATTGATGTCGCCTTGTCCGCAATGTCCTCGGGGAAACTCTGATTATATACATTTATACCAATTCCCACGACAACATAACTAATATCAGTTCCCTCTGAACTCATCTCTGTAAGTATCCCGACAAGTTTCTTTCCACCTGAAAGTACGTCGTTGGGCCACTTTATCTGAGGCTTGATCCCATCCACTTTGCCGAATGCTCTTGCAAGTGCAACCGCCGACACCAGAGTTATCCTGGATACGCACGAGATATCTATATCTGGTTTTAGTAGATACGACATGGATATCGTTGTTCCCTTATCCGAATTCCAACTATGTCCTCTCCGACCTTTTCCTGCCGTCTGCTCATTTGCAACAAACAATGCGCCGTGTACAGGATCCGTCTCACCAACAATCTTAGCGCGGGTGTTTGTTGAATCAGTTTCATCATAGTAGTAGAGTTTTCTTGCAAATGTCTTCGTGTTGAGGTGCCTCGATATATTTTCCTCAGACATGACATCAGGAACGCTAACCAGCCTATAGCCTTTATTATTAACTCCTTCTATGACATATCCATCATTTTTCAGAGCCTGTATATTTTTCCACACTGCGGTTCTTGACACACCCAGCAGCTCACATAATTCCTGTCCTGATACAAAACCATCCGTACTCTGGAGTTTTTCAAGAATTTTCTTTTTCATCTGTTCTTACCTTCTCTCTGAAAATATTGTACACTGCTTCACATTTTGCTTTCGCCCCGGCAAACGGTACTACATAACTCTCCTTCCCCCTGTCGAACTTTAAAATATAATACTTCATCTCAGGATCCGGTTCTATCACCGTGTAAGCCGTCACCGATTCATACGGTATGGTCTTGCTGCCGCCCTTTTGAAGTATTGTGATCTTATCCTGTCCAAACAGATATGTGGCATCATATGCAGAACTTCTGAACGAACTTTTTACTATATAAAATCCATATGCCATGGCTGCTATAGAAACCGCCGCCTTCAAAAATCTGTAGTGACCTCCCATGGCCCACCACATAAACGCGATCCCGATCAGTATAAATACTATTCCTACGATCCGATATGCGATTCTGGTATTTTTTCTCTTGATTACCTTCTGTCTGATTATTCCATCAATCTGGGACTCCTGCTTCTCTCGTCGCACCCGCTCAAGCTCATCCACTAGCTTTCCTGCCTGATTCACAAGAACTTTCTGCCTGTAAGATTTTGCTGTGCCACAGTTCATACTATTTATATTCCTGATTTCTTCTCTGCTCTTTTTATTATTCTTGCCAATCTTTTTATCGTTCTTTTTATTATTATTTTTTTTATCGCCATCTCTGCTCATTCCATATCCCCCACCAGGTCATTGTCGTTATCGCAATTATCCCGGTTTGTATCCATGCGCTTTATGCACAATTATTTTCTCTTTTTTCATCACTTTTACGGCTGTACTTATATTAGTTCAGAGACTAATATATATCAAGTTTTCTGCATTACAAAAGTGTTTACATTTTACCACGTTTAATCACCTTTTTTCCATATATAAAATCATTAAAAGGTGATTAACTAGCAAATACACGATATCGTGAAAACAAGCAATTTATAAACAAACAACTAGATTTTTGAGAGGTGAATCACATGAAGAATTTTATTGCGCGCATCAGTGGTACAAAAGACCTCACTGAAGGAAAGCCTTCAAAGCTTATATTGAACTTTGGTCTGCCCCTTCTCTTTGGTCTGATATTTCAGCAGTTTTATAATATGGTAGATTCTGTCATAGTCGGGCAGAAACTTGGAACGGACGCGCTGGCGGCGGTGGGTTCCACCGGAAGCATCAATTTCATGATACTCGGTTTCTGTATAGGAATCTGCAACGGATTTGCCATCCCTGTTGCACAGGCTTACGGTGCAAAGGATTTTAAGGCACTTAAGGCTTATATAATCAACAGCATATGGTCATCTGTTGCACTGGCAACAGTTATCACTGTGGCTGTAAGTATATTCACCATGCAGATACTCAAGGCTCTCAGAACACCTTCGAATATCATCGATGATGCATATATATACATATTTATAATATTTCTGGGCATTCCGGCAACATTTCTCTACAACCTGACTGCCGGAATACTGAGATCCCTCGGGGACAGCATCACACCTGTCATATTCCTTGTGGGCTCATCACTTGTCAACATCATACTTGACCTTATACTTGTTGTTCCTATGGGCGTCGCCGGAGCTGCAGTTGCCACAGTAGCTTCACAGGCAGTGTCGGGAATCATATGTACAATATATATGACAAAGAAACTGAAGTATCTTGAATTCAGTAAAGAGGACTGGACATTCAGCATGCGCCACTGCCTTAAACTCTGCGGTATGGGTCTGCCTATGGGACTACAGTACAGCATAACCGCCATAGGCAGTGTCATTCTTCAGACCGCAGTCAATGATATGGGTTCAACATATGTTGCAGCCGTATCAGCAGGATCCAAGATTTGCATGTTCATGTGCTGTCCTTTCGATGCAATGGGCTCCACCATGGCAACATACGGAGGTCAGAATGTTGGTGCCAAGCGTCTTGACCGTGTTGATCAGGGACTTAAAGCCTGTATCAAGATGGGAATCATATATGCCCTCGTGGCTCTGGCTTTCTCCATCGTGTTCGGAAAGCAGCTTGCACTTCTCTTTGTAAAGAAGGAACAGATAGAGCTTATCGGCTACATATATGAATTCGTGGTTATCAATGCCGCATTCTACATATTCCTGGCTCTTGTGAATATCGTAAGATTCATGATACAGGGGCTTGGCTACTCGACTTTCGCCATACTTGCAGGCATATGTGAGATGATTGCCCGTTCTGTTGCCGGTTTCGTGCTGGTGCCTCATTTCGGTTTCATCTGCGTATCACTAGGAAGTCCGCTTGCATGGGTATGTGCTGATCTCTTCCTGATACCTGCGTACCTGTGGGTTATGAAACAGCTGAGACGAAAATTCGGGGGAAATAAAATCAGCCGTGCAAAATCCGCAACGGCAACAGTATAATGCTCACTTTATAAAACGACTTCAAAAATCGTTCCTCCAGACGGATTAGACTTAACTGCAATATTGCCATCATGCACTATCACGATCTCGCGGACAAGAGCAAGTCCCAGTCCTACGCCGCCAAGCTCACGGCTTCTGGATTTATCCACGCGAAAGAAAGGTTCAAACACGCGATCCTTCAGTTCTTCCGGGATACCATTTCCGGTATCCTCCACTGACAGGTAAACGTGTTTTTCCTTCTGATGCGCTGTTACTGTAACCCGCCCTCCTGCGTGATTGTATTTTATAGCATTCTCAACAAGATTGTATAACATCCTGTAAATAAGGATGTCACTTCCTATCATCGTTACATCCGTACATTCTCCAATAAGTTCTATATCCTTTTCCTGTGCAAGAGGTTCCAGATCCGCCAATACCTCATCAACAAGCGCGTCGACCATTATTTTATCATCCCGGCTCACAGTCTGAAGCTCACTCATATCAAGAAGTGTCTTTACCATTTTGCTGAGTCTCTCATTCTGTTCAGTTACCATCTTTATCGTCTGCAGAGTGACTTCATCATCTCCCGGATGTCGGGAAGAATTATATGAATCAAGCTGTATCTGCATTAAAGACAGTGGAGTTCTGAGCTCATGTGCTGCATTTGCAGTAAACTGTCTCTGTATCTCAAATGCATCCGAGAGGCGTTCAAGCATCTTGTTATATGAAACGCTGAGCTGGTTCAGTTCTTTAACATTGTTTTCTTCTATTCGTGAATCCGCCAGATTCTGTGCCTGTACCTCTTCAATTTTATCAGAAAACTCACTGATAGGCTTTAGTGCATGCCCACTTATAAAATATGTAGCTACTCCGCCAAGCAGGGCCAGCAAGGCAGAAATTATCAGGCTGTTTTTCTTGTAATCTGCCTTATTATTG
>USSH01000228.1 GCA_900557435.1 uncultured Coprococcus sp.
TCCCTCATTCTCAAAAAATACATCCCTGAGAAGCTTCCTGTCGTTCTCCACGTCATTGTTGCCAATGAACTTGTTGCTGGCTAGCCTGTAGAGGAAGCTTGCTGTATCCCTTGTGATGTATCCCTCAGGTATGTAGCCCTGTTCGTCCTTTCTACCTGATACAAGCATGCAGGCATCAAAGAGATTCTCCCTGATGACCATCTTGTTTGACTTACTGATAAATGTATAGTTGTCATCCTTCTCAGAGAGTTTCATATAATAATCAACTTCCTTGAGGGTCGCACATCCATTTGCATTGAGTCTTGCCACAAGCTCTGTATCTTCATATACAGCCTTATGACCGAACAACACATCCGGTGTGAGCAGACAACCGCCGATCCTCAGATTATTCCACTTCTTCGCCTTGCCATATGCACGTATGTTATATGCCACATCTGAAAGGATTCCACTTCCGGTTCCTCCGGCGATTCCAGATACGATAAGAACATCGACCGTTCCCTCGGTCGTCTTGTCGTATACATCCTGAAGCTTATCAAAAAGAAGCATTCTGACATCCGTATATGCATTCGAGAACATCAGTCTTCCTATCTGTCTGTTGCCCTTTGCTCCATCTCTTCCTATCGTTATAGCCGGGAATTCAGGATCCATCCAATTTGCAAGATTCTCGTGGATTGGATTCTTCTGTATTCCATTCTCCAGAACATTCTCAATGTCCGGTCTGTATATACTGATAACCTCGAGGGCATTGAAACCGACACCCTCCTTGCTATCCTCTATGGTAGCCTCCATCTCTGCTATATCTGAATCTATCATAAGGAAATTAATGTTATCCTCAGGTGTGATGTTGTCCATCAGCATCCCCTTCAGCGCACAAACGGTCCTGCTTCCAACTCCCCCAAGACCTATAACGAGCAGATTCTTGTTGAATCTGTTCTCATGACTTATACGTCCAAAGACACGTATGTCTTTTAATTTGCTAAACTCCTCTTTTTGAGTATCAATAAGTATCATAGATTATGCCTCTCCTTATTATGCACGTACACTTCTTCCCCCATAGCAGATTTTCTGTACCTGAAAACCCACATTTTCAATTTATCACTATTCTTATTGATTTTCAACAAAAAGCGTTATTTTATTTGGCATTTTTTCTAAATTTTGACATAATTTAACTGCATACATACTTCTACTTATCTGTCAATTTTACCCTGTCTCCCACGATCTCAAAGCAGCCGAAGCTCTTGAGAAAGCTTGAGAACTTACTGTATCCATATTTCTTTATGCTGAAACCAGGGATAATATTCTTAAGTTCTGTATTCAGTAGTCCCATATTGTACGTAGTATCAGAATTCTCCGTGAGAAGTCTTACTATACGCAGCTTGACAGCACTTTTTGGATCAATATGATTCTTGATGGACACAAATTTCTGCCTGCCGCTGTCTATATCCAGATCATCAAATTCCTCACTAAGAAATGTTGACAGCTTGGAATATCCATAATTTCTCACATCGAAATCTGGATATTTGTTCACAAGACGGCTTCCGATCTCGCCCATATGAGTCTTCTTATCCTTGTCATCGTTCTCGTCTATTATATTGTAAACAGTCTTCTTTATATCTCTTATACTTGTGATGTACGACTCATCCACAGCTGCAGCCTCAAGTACGGCATTCTTCGATGCCGGCTTGTTGAGATCCTCCGTTACCAGCGAATCAAGGATCTTGAAGCTCGTACATGCACTCACGAACGCTTTGGGAGTCTTTCGCTCTCCCATTCCGATCACCTGTTTGCCGGCCTCCCTGAGTCTTGATGCAAGCCTTGTGAAATCGCTGTCACTTGTGACCAGGCAGAAGCCATCTATATTGCTCGTATACAGGAGATCCATGGCATCTATTATCATAGCCGAATCCGTTGAATTCTTGCCCGCCGTGTACGAAAACTGCTGTACAGGCTGTATAGAATATGACAGCAGGCAATCCTTGTCCCAGCCATTGTTATTCTTTGACCAGTCCCCATATATCTTTCGCACTGTTATTGAACCGAGCCTTGACAGCTCATCGAATATGCTCTCAATATATTTTGCCGATACATTCTCTGAATCGATAAGTATCGCATATTTGTTAGAAATCTCACTTGATATTTCTTCCATATAAAAGTTCCTTTCATTTATCAGTTCTCTTTGCCGGTCTCAACCCCAAACCTGCCCGGTCCGTCCTGGAAATACTCTCGGGTAAGCTTCACTACCGTACCGGACAGCATGAATACTGCAACCAGGTTAGGTATGATCATAAGTCCGTTGAAGGTGTCCGCTATATCCCAGAGGAGTCCGAGATCCATAGTCGCACCGATGATCGCAACAAATGCATACACAACCATGAACGGCTTGATAAGCTTATTTCCAAACAGGAATCCAACACATCTCGAACCGTAAAGGCCCCATCCGAGTATAGTTGAAAATGCAAAGCAGCACAAAGCCACTGCTGTGAATATCGATATCCAGCTTCCGTAGGTTGCAACAAAGCCGTTGATCGTGAGGTCTGCTCCTGCTGCTTGTCCATAGGCTACCTCAGTTCCACTGCACAGTATTACAAGTGCTGTAAGTGTACATATAACTATAGTATCAATGAATACCTCGAATATTCCCCAGAGTCCCTGCTGTACAGGATGTTTTACATCAGAGCACGCATGTGCGATCGATCCTGTTCCAAGGCCGGCCTCATTTGAAAAGATTCCTCTCGAAACACCCTTTCTCATGCTGAGAAAAAGGCTTCCAACCACTCCTCCGGTCACTGACTTCGGATTGAATGCCCCCTCAAATATAGATGCAAATACGCCAGGAACGCTCTTGATATTTATAAACACAAGGACCACCGCCATGATGATGTACATAGCCGCCATGAAAGGGACCAGCTTCTCTGTCACGCTTCCAATTCTTTTGATTCCCCCTATCAGAATAAGTGCAACCAATATGGCTATAATAATACCTATCACAAGATTGATGGTAAATGTATTGCTCCTGTCAGCCAGATTATAATTAAAAAGTGCTGAATCTATAGCCGTAGTTATGGTATTTACCTGTGTCGCATTTCCAGTTCCAAAAACAGTGAGTATTCCGAGAACAGAATATGCTATGGCAAGGAAATATGCATTCCTGCCAAGACCATTCTTGATATAGTACATTGGTCCGCCGACCCAGTCTCCATTTGAATCTTTCTCTCTGTAAAAAACAGCCAGTACAACCTCAGCAAACTTTGTTCCCATTCCAAGGAGTGCTGATATCCACATCCAGAACACCGCGCCAGGGCCTCCTATAGCAATTGCTCCCGCAACCCCCGCTATATTACCGGTTCCAACTGTTCCCGCCAGCGCAGTACACACAGCCTGAAACGGACTTATAGCACCGTCCGATGTCTCTTTCTTGTTGAATATCTTTCCGAATGTGTGCTTGAACGCATAACCGAACTTTGTAAACTGAACACCTCGGTTTCGTATAAGGAGCCACAGTCCTACACCCACGATACATATCATGGATGGTACTCCCCATATAAAATTGTTCACCGATGAATTGACATCAGTAATGATCTTAAGTAATTTATCCATATCTGCTCTTTCTCTTTTCGTTTTTCTTATTTTTTACATACCAAGTATGATTTTACAATACATTGTGCTTGTTGTGCAAGAAAAACCGCATCCACTTTAGTCATGGATGCGGTTTTTAATTTATATAATATTGTTATATACTTTTAACTCAAATTATGTATTTGGAGCTATTCAATCTCTGCCCAGCTAAGTGATGAATCACTTTCTACAATTACATAATCATTTGTATAGTCATTATTGTATGTATCATCATTTTCTGAAGCATATTCTGCAAGGCCACTATCCAAAGAAGTTATTTTCTTCTCGCCATCGCATAGCTCCCACTGTTTTAATTCGCTATTATACACTGCTCTAACCCATTCTTTTTGACGAACCTTTGTGTTTTTGTCTCTCCACAATGCATAATATTCCAAAGCATCATAATTGTCCGTTATAGATGCAACACATACTGTTGCAACCTCATACGGGCCTTTCACACCAATATAATCTAACACGTCACCAACAGTATACGCCGGTGCATTCGTGTACTCAAATTTAACATAATGTTGATCACCAAACGCCTCGTCATTATTATCCAAAACATCTTCTGCATCTGCATTCTCCTGCCGTTCCTTGATTACTGTCTCATAATAATATACTTTTTCATCAAGATTGTAATCCCACTTGACAATCGTATCTGAGCCAAACATATTTTTCTCAACAGTAACAGGAACACCTCTTAAATATCCCTGAGGAACTTTTACATCCACAGATACATCATATACAATATAGTATTCATCTGTTTTTATCACATTGTCAACAGACAGAACATCTATCTGACTTTCATCACTAATATCAACATCAACAATATGCCCATTATCATCACACAC
>USSH01000229.1 GCA_900557435.1 uncultured Coprococcus sp.
CTTAGTGCATCCGCACAGATTCTTGGTGAATTTCCGGATGCTCGGATTCTTCTGCTCACAACCTTCTCCGATGATGAATACATAATCAAAGCTCTGAGTCTCGGCGCAAAAGGATATATTCTAAAACAGAATTTCGAATGTATTGCCCCAGCCGTAAATGCGGTATACAACGGACAGACCGTATTTGGCGAGGAGATAATAGGAAAACTTCCTGATCTTCTTGGGCACAGCAAATCTTACTCTACTGATGTTGAAAGATCACCATTTGCCGATACACAATATGAGATCAGTTCCAAGGAAATGGACATCATACGTCTTGTAGCCGACGGACTGAACAACAAAGAGATTGCATCCAGGCTTTTTCTAAGCGAGGGAACCGTTAGGAATTATATAAGTTCAATTCTCGACAAGCTCTGCCTTCGCGACAGAACCCAGCTTGCATGCTTTTTCTATAAAAATCTACAATAGTAAGAACTTTCTATTTCATGCACACATCCATACATGCAAAAAGGATTACAGACCTTATCTGCGGCATATTGCCGTCTCCTGATCTGTAATCCTTTTTTGTTGTGATGCCTTTCTGAATATCTGGAACATGAATAATATAATTGTGTTCCTATTGCTATGTCACATATAACATATAATATGTTGCCTGCCTGTATCCGGGTGAAAGATACTTTATACACTACTGAAGCGAGGCATCTACACTTACATACTCTGTTGAGATGTATCCTACTGATCCATCATAAAGCTGAACACCGATCCAGCTCTCATCCTGCGATACAACATCAAATACCTCTCCACTGTTTACTGTCGCAATGGCATCCGAATCTGATGCCTGCTTTGCATATACGTCAACACCATCATAGAGTACCGACGCTGTTACGCCTGCCATAACCTCTGTCTTCTCTGTTGTACTCTCCTCTGTTGTTACTTTATCTGTTGTGCTATCTGTTATACTCTCTGTTGTCGCCGACGAACTTCCCAGCCCGCTGCTTGCTACTCTTGCGGTATCATTGGCAGCCACATATCTGTCTGCAGGGATTGCCGCATCCATAGCCATATCAACGCTGCCATCAGCCATCATGACCGCTTTACTCTGATCTATTGTTACACTCTCATTGACGTAAAGCTCATCCGCCAACGGGTCTGCATTCTCTCCAAAACTTACGACTGCAAAAATACAAAGTGCGATAACAACCACCAGTGATGTCATCAGTATATTATGCTTTAAGTACTTATAGCTAAGTACATTTCTTCTCATATGATCTACAAATCTTCCCATTTTACTACGTGATCTTGTCATTTTTTATCCCTCTGTCATATAATATAATAATTTATTCTCATTCTTATTTCGTAATCATTTATTTACAAACAACGCCTGTTTGTTACATTTCTGTTAAATATAATACACTAGACATGTAATTGTGTCAACCAAATATGACAAAAAAACATCAATTTATAGTGGTTTTCTACATCTCTGCATAACGAGATGTTGTGTTCTGTAACATTTGAAAACTTGTTAAATAATCTGATGAAATTATAACGTCATCATGTTATGATACCAGCAGGGAATATACATTTATCTGATTTTTTCTATCTGAATGATGAATGATGAATGCTGAATGTCTATCTGAATGCATTCTATTATTATACACAAGGAGACTTATTATGAGACTTGACAAATTTCTCGTTGAGATGAATATAGGCAGCCGCAGCCAGGTAAAACAGTACATAAAAAAGGGCATGGTATCCGTAAACGAAAAAAATGCTTCATCAGCTGACATGAAGATAGACGAGGCAAATGATACCATCAAATACAACGGCAGACAACTTACTTATTCGAAATACAGATACTTTCTTCTCAACAAACCAGCCGGGTGTGTGAGCGCAACCAAAGATAATGTCCATAAGACTGTTATCGATCTTCTTAAAGGTGAAAATACTAAAGATCTTTTCCCTGTAGGCCGACTGGATATTGACACAGAAGGTCTTCTGATAATCACAAATGACGGACAATTAGCCCACCATCTTCTGTCACCGGCACATCATATCGCCAAAACCTATTATGCCGACATCAACGGAGTTGTAGACGAACATACTGTAGATCTGTTTGCCAAAGGAATTGACATTGGAGATGATACACCTACGCTTCCCGCAGCTCTGAAGATCATAGAAACCGACAAAGCTACAGCCAGATCCCAAATAGAGCTGACCATAACCGAAGGACGTTTCCACCAGGTAAAAAGAATGTTTCAGGCAGTAGGCATGACCGTGACATTCCTCAGAAGAATATCCATGGGCGAGCTTCATATAGATTCCAGTCTTCCTGTCGGAAGTTACAGAGTTCTCTCCGACGAAGAAGTAGGTATTCTTTCCAGATAGGCTATGTCCCCTGCAGTTTTCAGGGATTATCACGACAATCGCCGCAATCTCATGCGGTCGATAAACCAGCACGCTGCCCATGTAAATAAAAGGCATCATATACTCCGCTCATTTTTCATGACCTTCAGTATATGAAGCCTTCTCTCTTTATTTAACTTCTTACCCTGACTTTTTTATTCAGCAGCCGCTGTGTCTTCTGTTGTACCTTCTGTTGTATCTCCTGCCGAACCACCTGTAGCAGCTTCTGTCGTATTCTCTGTTGCAGAATCTGATGACGAACCGTCCTTGGTCTCTCCCGCATCACCGCTCGTCACATAAGTATCAAGTCCATCAGCAATTCCCTTTACTATCTTGTTCTGATAGTCATCCGTTACAAGAAGAGCCTCTTCTGATGCTGTTGTTATATATCCGACCTCCACTATAGTTACAGGAACTGTGCTCCAGTTTATTCCACTCATGGAATCCGTCTCCCATATACCATCGCTCTTTGCACCTGTCGAAGCAAGCAGTCCGGAAAGTACGTCAGTAGCAAGATCTTTGCACTTATCATATATTCCGGCATTGTATGGGTTCGATGATGTCTGGCATACAGTCATGACTCCTGTGGCTGTATTATCTGTTGAGCCGTTTGCATGGATCTTTATGACAGCCTCTGCATTCAGATTGTTCGCATATTCTGCTCTGGTGGCATTGCTTATGTCTACATCATTGCTCGTTCTGATCATCTTGACATTGTAGCCCCTTGCAGTGAGCTCTGTCTCAAGTTTCTGAGCGATCTGGAGAGTGAGATCATACTCTGCTATACCTGTTGAAACTCCCGTGTTACCCGGTGTTGCCTTAACCTTAGTCTCTGTGGCGGCCGGTCCTATAGGCTCTTTTTCTTCATTCGCTGTCTGCTGATGTCCGGCATCTATCACTATCATCCTGCCTCCACCGACATTGCTCTTGACTGTCTCCTCTGTGGTTGCATCTGATGATGCTTCTGTTGATGCGGCCTCTGTGGATGTATCGCTCTTATCCCCACCGACAACTTCAAGAAGTTCTGAGAATATATAATACTCTCCGCCATCTATTGAGACCTTGCTCCACTCATCGTTGTAACCAACTCTGTCGAGTTCAACATCATTTGCAACTTCCTGGTATACATCGCCATCTGTGGATGGTGTAGTTCTCACATTGACATAATCAAGGGTCTTTACCTTATCCTTGCAGATAGTAAATCCATCCTTATCCTTCTGTGGCTGAGCCTCTGTGGTCGCCTCCGTAGTCGCCATTGTCGTAGCTTCCGTTGTAGCCTCCGTCTCGGTAGGCTTAGCTGTGGTTGCATCACTGTTCTTGCTTCCACACCCCGCAAATGCCAGCATGGATGCAAGCCCCAGGCACAACACTGCGTATTTTAAATATCTCTTCTTCATGAGCATCCTCCTGTTAAGGATTCCCCTCGCCATCGCGAGTCTCTCCTTATAAGTATTAAAACAAATCAACTTATTGTAACATAATCGTAATACCTGTACAAGTAAATTGCTCAAATACCTCATTCTTCTATAATCTTATTTAATATATTACATTTCAAACACAGCTGAACATAAAGCTTTGAGCTGGCTGTAATCCTCAGCACTTCCAAGTTCCATCGCCGAATGCATCGCCAGGATTGGAATTCCCATATCCACTGCTCTGACCGGAAGATACGATGACGCTATAGGTCCCAGAGTCTGTCCCCCAGCCATGCCCGACCGGTTCACCTGACGCTGAACTTTTATATCATTTTTTCTTGCAAGAGCCACTACTACAGCTGAAGCCTCACTGTCTGACACATATCTCTGACTCGCGCTGGATTTCAGGGCAACTCCCTGTCCCATAACTATCTGATTTGTCGGATCACTCTTTTCCGGATAATTAGGATGTGTTGCGTGAGCCACATCCAGTGACAACATGAACGCATCCCTCATGATTCGCATTCTATCATTCTCCTCCATATCCAGTCCTCTCATGATCCTGTCTATTATGCCGGACAGCATCACTGAATCTGCACCCTGCTTTGATCTGCTGCCTATCTCCTCATTGTC
>USSH01000230.1 GCA_900557435.1 uncultured Coprococcus sp.
ATTTTGTTTTGTACTATTTAGATGCTAACACTAGCAGTGAATGAAAGTGTATAGTGTGGCAGGTCTCTTGAATGGTGGGGATTCAATAATCAACAGACGTCCATTCAGATCTCCGCATCATACGATATCACTTCATGCAATGTCTGGGGGCGGAAGAGATCCACGACCTGGGGAGATAAGTCTGGCTCATGGGGGTGTGCTGTTTTTGGATGAGCTCCCTGAGTTCAATAGAAATGTACTGGAAGTTATGAGACAGCCTCTCGAGGAGGGAGTGGTCAACATATCAAGGCTGAATGGAATGTACAGATTCCCTGCGGATTTTATGTTGGTTGCGGCAAGAAATCCGTGTCCATGCGGACAGTATCCGGACATGAATAAATGTACATGTACAGTGAATCAGATCCGTAATTATAATGCGAGGATAAGTAAACCTTTGTTGGATAGAATAGATATAAATGTAGAAGTGAGAAAGGTCAAGTACAACGAATTGTTTGATGATGCTGCCGGTGCATCTTCTGAAGAAATGAGAGAGCAGGTGCAGCGGGCTCAGAAGGCACAATTGGAAAGATATAAGCATGATGGTATCAGGTTTAATTCACAGATGGATTCAAGGTTGTGTGAAAAATACATTCCGCTTGGGAAAGATGAAAAGGAATTTATGAAATATTGTTTTTCTGAACTGAGCATGACTGCCAGAGGAGGTTACAGGCTGCTTAAGATTGCAAGGACGATAGCTGACATAGATGGCGATGATGAGGTGAGAACCAGTCATTTGCAGGAGGCTGCCTTTTTCAGAAATTCCGATGAAGGAGGTGCCATCTGATGATAAGTGATGAACTTCTTTATCTGTGGTATGGGACAATATCCAGAATGGTGCATACACAGAAGATGGATATAGCGATGAGATTCGGAGGGCTCAGAGGACTGTGGGAAGCTTCGGAGAGTGAACTTCATGATAAGCTCACAGATATTCAGACGTGTGCAGTGCTTGAGAACAGGACGGAGAAAGCCTTGCTTGATTATGAAAAAAGATTGATGGAAAGAGATATAACATATGTATATCCTGGACATGAATGTTATCCTTTCAGATTGTACGATATACCGGATCCGCCGATGCTGCTGTTTGTAGCAGGAGATGTGACTTTGCTCAGGGATATGAAGACTTCATTGGCTGTTGTCGGTGCCAGAAAGGCTTCGGTGTATGGCAAGACTGTGACAGACCGGATAGTTGGATGTGCCGCCGCAGCCGGGGTAACTATAGTGAGCGGTATGGCTCTGGGCATAGATGGCGCTGCTCACCGAGCGGCACTTACAGCAGGGGGACGAACAGTTGCTGTGTTGGGAAGCGGTATAAATGTACCTTATCCGAGGGAGAATTATGACATTTATCATGATATTGTGAATGGTGGTGGAGTGGTGGTGTCAGAGAACGGCTTAGATGTTGCTCCTGAGGCGTTTCGTTTTCCATATAGGAACAGAATAATAAGCGGCATGTCTGATGGCGTGTTTGTCGTTGAGGCGAGAGAAAAGAGTGGTTCACTTATAACCGCCGATCAGGCTCTTGAGCAAGGACGTGATGTGTACGCTCTTCCCGGCAGAATTACAGACGCTGCAAGTGCAGGCTGTAATAATCTCATTCGACTGGGGGCTCTGTGCGTGACGTCGCCATCTGATATACTGGATGAGCTGGGAGTCTGTATGCCCGGGCAAACGGGTATAAACAAAAATTTACTTGCACCCAAAGAGAAAAAAGTGTATAGTTGTGTACGTTTGGAATCGAGGCATGTGGATGACATATGTCTGGATGCCGGAATAGGAGTGTCTGAGGCAGCTCAGATACTGTTTAAACTGGAGCAGAAGAAGCTGATAAAGCAGTTGGTAAGAAATTATTATTGCAGGGCTTGATTGGGTATACACAGCTTTGCACAGCTTCCTGACTATATAAAAATATCGAGGAAAGGAAATATACCATGGCAAAGAATCTTGTTATTGTTGAGTCTCCGGCCAAGGCTAAGACTATCAAAAAGTTTTTGGGGTCAAATTATGAGGTTATAGCATCAAATGGTCATGTGAGAGATCTGCCTAAAAGTCAGATGGGAATAGATGTTGATAATGATTTTGAGCCAAAGTATATCACTATACGAGGAAAAGGTGATATTCTTGCGGCACTCAGAAAAGCTGTGAAGAGGGCAGATAAGATATATCTCGCGACTGATCCGGACCGTGAGGGAGAGGCGATATCTTATCATCTTATGAAAGCACTCAAGCTTGAGGATAAGGATTATAAACGAATTACATTTAATGAGATCACAAAGAATGCGGTTAAGAATTCCATAAAGCAGGCTCGTGATATAGATATGAATCTGGTTGATGCACAGCAGGCCAGAAGAGTCCTTGACAGACTGGTTGGCTATAAGATAAGTCCGGTTCTCTGGGCAAAGATAAAGAGAGGACTTTCTGCTGGGCGAGTTCAATCTGTTGCACTTAAACTTGTGTGTGACAGAGAAAAGGAGATCAATGAATTTATTCCGCAGGAGTATTGGACACTGGATGCGAATCTGACAGCAGGCAAGATGAAGAAGCCAATTACTTTCAAATTCACAGGTGATGGTACCAATAAGGAAGAGATATCCGGAAGATCAGCGCTCGATAGCATAATGAAGGATCTCGATGGTGGAGAGTATGTTGTGAAATCCATCAAGGAGAGCGAGAGAAACAAGAAAGCGCCACTTCCGTTTACAACCAGTACACTTCAGCAGGAAGCATCGTCAAAACTGAATTTTGCAACATCTAAGACTATGAGGATCGCGCAGCAGTTATACGAGGGCGTGGATATAAAGGGACGAGGAACCATCGGTCTCATAACATATCTGAGAACAGATTCAACCAGAATATCAGAGGAGGCTGTTGCGGCAGCGGATTCATATATATCAGATAATTTTGGTGAGAAATATATCGGCGATTCGAATGGCCGTGCAAAGACTGACAAGAAGATACAGGATGCGCATGAGGCGATCAGACCTACGGATGTGACGCTGTCTCCTGTTATGCTGAAAGAACAGCTTTCAAGGGACCAGTTCAGACTGTATCAGCTCATATATAACAGATTCCTTGCAAGTCAGATGTCAGGGGCTGTGTACTCAGTTAAGAGTGTCAAGGTCGGCTGCGGCGATGCGGTGTTCCAGACGTCGGCATCCAAGATCGCATTTGACGGATTCCTTGCAGTATATAATCTGGACAATGACAGGGGAGAGACTGTTGCCGGAATCAATAACCTGTCAGAGGGAGATGTGCTGAAGCTTGACAGTCTGGATGAGAAGCAGCACTTCACACAGCCACCGGCCAGATATACGGAGGCTCTGCTTGTAAAGACCCTTGAGGAATTGGGCATAGGAAGACCAAGTACCTATGCACCAACTATCTCAACGATACTTGCAAGAAGATATATAACAAAGGAACAGAAGAAGCTGTATGTGACAGCTCTTGGCGATGCTGTCAATCAGAGTATGGAGCAGGCGTTCCCGGTTATCATAGATGTGAATTTCACAGCCAACATGGAGTCACTGCTGGACAAGATAGGAGAGGGAACTGTCGACTGGAAGGTCGTAGTGAGAAATTTCTATCCTGATCTGGACGAGGCGGTGAAGAATGCGGAGGCAGAGCTTGAGTCCATCAAGATTGAGGACGAGGTATCTGATGAAGTGTGTGATGTATGTGGACGCAACATGGTTGTAAAGTACGGCCCACATGGCAAGTTCCTGGCATGTCCGGGATTCCCTGAGTGCAGATCCACCAAGCCATTCTATGAGAAAATCGGTGTGGCATGTCCTAAGTGTGGAGCTGATGTGGTGATCAAGGCGACCAGAAAGGGAAGAAGATACTATGGATGTATCAAGGCTCCTGAATGTGATTTCATGTCATGGGCTATGCCAAGCAATGAGAAGTGCCCTGAGTGTGGAAGCTATATGATCGTGAAGGGCAGTAAGCTTGTATGTTCTGATCAGGAGTGTGGCTATACCTGCAATAACAAGGCGGCAGAAAAGGAAGATAATTAAAAGCTGAATAGCTTGGATAGATATATAACCCATAGATGGTCTGGCAGATAAGCTGACTGTCTATGGGTTTTTGTTGTAAAATGAGCAAAAATGCAATGGGTTGTCAGTCATTTGTGTGAGTTGTGTAAAAATTCATAAATGTATGAGGTTGTCATAAGAATGAAAATTGTGTCGAAAAATATGACAACCACAAGATATAGTGGCTTGAAAACCCAGTAAAATCAACGTTTTCTTAAATTTTTGAAAATGGGACTACTTTACATAAAATAGGGTTGTTATGAGTTATTCATTGTGGTAGAATCACAAATAGTCATAAAAATTCGCGCAAAAGATACTTTTTATTACATAAAGAATCGGAGGATAACTTATGAGTGTACAAT
>USSH01000231.1 GCA_900557435.1 uncultured Coprococcus sp.
TGTATTGTCAACAAGCAGTGACAAAACAATATTACCCATCTATAAGTACCACCTTTCAACTTGTATCTTTAAATGTTCTAAATCATTATAGTTACAAACTCAAATATTGTCAATTAATTATGATGCATTTTGTCATTATTTTTATGAATATTTATCATTTTCATTATCAATAGGTACACCAAACGCAAGTGAAATTTTTAATGTTAATTCTATAAATTCCCAAAAGTTATATTGTCTATGGCTTTATTAGCTTTATTTATTTAATGTGTCTGCCATGCTTATTCTATGCCCAGAAGTCGCTTTACAACCAATACACAGTCGGCTGCGTCCTCAGAATATCCATCAGCACCTATCTCTTCTGCATAGCTCTCAGTGATAACAGCTCCGCCGATTATAACTTTACACGAAAGGTCATTTTCTTTCACAGCTTCCACCACATCTTTCATCTTTACCATAGTCGTGGTCATAAGTGCCGAAAGTCCTATTATGCTTGCATTGTTATCCTTGGCAGACTGGATTATTACATCGCACGGAACATCTTTGCCAAGATCTATGACATTGAATCCATAATTTCTCAACATCAGAACAACAAGATTCTTTCCTATATCATGGATATCACCCTCAACAGTAGCCACAACAATAGTAGGCATATTTGAACTATCCTTATCTTTCAGGACCAGCGGACTGATAACCCCGATCGCCATTTCCATGGTCTCTGCGCTGGAGATCAGCTGCGGAAGGAAGTATTTCTTTTTTTCAAATAATTTTCCAACCTCATTGATCGCACCTATAAGATCATTATCTATGATATGCTGGGGATCTGTTCCTGCTTCAAGTGCCTTGTTCACATCATCGAGTATCGTACGTTTATTTCCCTTCAAAACATCGATGTATATAGAGCTCTTTCCTTCAAGGTCTGAACCAGCTTTTCCGCCCTGCACTGCACCCCCTGGTGTGGCAAGTTCCAATGGTTTTACATTTTCGATATATCTTACGTCGCTCTCATCCTTAAATAGCAGCATATCAGATGCATACGCAGCATTCATGAGCATGGTCTGTGACGGATTAGCAATGGCCATCGTGAGTCCTCTCTCAATCGCCATTGTAAGAAATGCTGTATTTACAAACATCCTTTCCGGAAGCCCAAATGAGATGTTGGATAATCCGCATATTGTTGCAAGCCCATTGTTATAGCAGTAGTTGATGGTTTTCAGACAATTTACAGCTGCATCTTTCTGGGCTCCGACAGTGGCTACAAGGCCATCAACCACAACATCGTTTTTAGTAAATCCCATACTATAAGCTGTATTGAGAACAGTGTTAATTATATCCTCTTTCTCCTTAGCATTTTCAGGTAGTCCTTTGTCAGATAGAGGCAGCAGTATAAACATTGCTCCGTATTTTCGAACAAGTGGAAGGATCTGTTCCATTTTTACTTTCTCAAGCGATACCGAATTGACAAGTGCTCGTCCCGGATAGATCCTGAGCGCAGCCTCAAGAACCTCAGGCGAGCTGGAATCCAGACACAACGGAAGATTCACTGCCTGTGACACTTGATATACAACTTTAAGCATCATCTCCCGCTCATCAATTCCGTTCATTCCAACATTGATATCCAGAATAGATGCTCCCTTTTCGACCTGCTCCTCAGCCATATTCATAACAAGTTCCAGTGATCCCTCGCGCAGCTCGGCCTGCAGTTTCTTCTTTCCTGTAGGATTGATTCTTTCTCCAACCACCTTGAACGGCGCGTCTAGATCTATGATCAGAGATGATCGCTCCGATGAAATACATCTTTTGTGTTCGGTGCTTATCTCAGGTACAGGCATCGTCTTGGCCATATCAGCTAAGGCTTTGATATGATCAGGCCTTGTTCCGCAGCATCCGCCAACCATTCCGGCTCCAGCCTCTATGATCATCTTCATATCCTGAGCAAACTCATCCGGAGTCATACGATACACGCTCTTATCATCTATAAGCTCCGGCATTCCGGCATTTGGTTTTGCAAATACCGGTACAAAAGCTATGCTTTTCATCTGCCTTACAAGTTCAACCATCTTGTCAGGACCTGTCGAACAATTCACACCTATAGCAGCGACCCCAAGATTCTGCAGCACATTCACCGCTGTAATCGGATCTGTTCCATAGAGTGTACGACCATCTTCATTAAACGTAAGACTTGCGATAATCGGAAGCTCTGACACTTCATTTGCCGCTATAACGGCAGCTCTTGTCTCCGCAAGACTCATCATTGTCTCCACAACCAGCAGATCGCATCCGCTTTCATCGAGAACCTGTATCTGTTCTTTATATACGTCAACCAGTTCTTCAAATTGCAGCTTTCCCATCGGGTAAAGCATTTCTCCTGTCATGGTTATGTCTCCCGCCACAAGACCATGTCCTGCTGCAGAAACGGCAGTTTTCGACAAAGCTACAAGCTTTTTATTCATATCAACAAGAGCATCTGCAAGACCATATTCATTCAATTTTATTCTGTTACACGTAAATGTTGGCGCATACAAAATATCTGTACCGGCATGAAGGTATTCTGTCTGCAGATCTATCATAATCTGCTGATGCTCCAATATCCATTTTTCAGGACATACCCCTAACGGCATTCCGGCATTCATCAGATTCGTTCCGGTTGCACCATCCAGTATAAGTATTTTTTCATCAAACAGCTTTCGAAATTCTGCCTTATTCATCTGTACTCTCCTTGCTCTATATCTTTATATAAATATCCTTATTCAAGACCTTCATCAACTATCTTTCCCGGGCCGTCAGCTGCAGTTGTCGCCAGTACATCACAGCGTTCATTTCCGGGATTGCCCGCATGACCCTTAACCCATATAAACTCGACATTATGTGGTGTTTTCGCCGCAAGCAGGCGCTCCCACAGATCGCGATTCTTAACAGGTTCGTTTTTGCCACGTCGCCAGCCTTTTTTTATCCACCCATCTACCCAATGCTGATTAAACGCATTGCAAAGATACTGGGAATCTGAATACAGCTTTACATTACACGGCTTTATAAGTGCCTCAAGACCAACTATAGCCGCCATCAATTCCATACGGTTATTAGTTGTCTGTATATATCCCTGACTAAATTCTCTCTCGTGGAGCTTACCAGTTGAATCTATATATTGAATTACAGCGCCATATCCACCCGGACCATTCGGATTTCCCCTGGCCGCCCCGTCTGTGTAAAGAATCACATCCATGATCATATCTCCTCATATAATATCTTGTTATAAATTTTTTTATATTTTGCATAAAAATTTTTCAATTATCTTTTGAAGTTTTTCAGATGCAGCATCTCCTGCTACAATTATATCTTCGTGAGATAATGCTTTTCCTAGTCCGGCAGCTTTGTTGCATACAGACGAAAGCCCTGCAATGCGCATCCCCATATGTCTACCCGCAATAGCCTCACACACAGTACTCATACCCACTACATCTGCACCAAGCAACTTATACATTCGTATTTCAGCCGGTGTCTCATACTGTGGACCTGTAACCTGAATATACACGCCAGATTTATATGGACTGTTTAGTTCAGCATAACACTCTTTCAAGATTTGCACGAACTGTGCATCATACACGTGTGTCATATCCGGAAATCTTACTCCAAATTTATCAAAGTCATCATATATAAGTGGCGATTTAACAAATGAAGAAATATGATCTTCTATAACCATTATATCTCCAACATTAAGAAAATCTGATATTCCACCTGATGCATTTGTCAAAATAAGGTTCTTCACGCCCAGCAGACCTAAAAGTCTTATGGGCATAACGACCTGATCCATGCTATATCCTTCATAGAAATGCACTCGTCCCTGCATAAGGAGAACTTCTTTTCCCGCTATAATACCAGACACAAATCTGCCCCTGTGACCTTCTACAGTCGATCTTGGAAACTTTGGAATATCAGCATATTCAATAACAACCGAAGGTTTCAGATCCTCAGCCATATATCCCAGTCCACTTCCAAGTATGATCGCCGTTTCAGGAATAACCTCCAAACGGCTTCTCACATAATCCGCTGCGGCTTTTATATCATTATAAGTAATTGATCCGTTTCTCATAATATATCACCACCCAATTCACAATACCGATATAGCCTATAGTTTAACTGTTAAATAGTAACATAAACATGTTGATTTCTCAATGTAGTATTTGATACAAAAGAAAAAAGAGAGCTTGCACACTCTCTTTTTCTTAAATGTAAAATGTAAATACTAACGGAGATGAAGGGATTTGAACCCTTGCGCCGGTTGCCCGACCTACCGCATTTCGAGTGCGGACCCTTCAACCTCTTGGGTACATCTCCAATTTATTAATAATAGCAGACAACGGGCATACCCTCATATGCTATATTAAACAACTGTTCTGCTGCAGATAACGGAAGATTTACACATCCATGT
>USSH01000232.1 GCA_900557435.1 uncultured Coprococcus sp.
ATAAGTGCTTTTACTCTTAAGGCCTTTAAGTAATATGCATCATAATATCCTGATGAGAGTACGAATGAACCGAGCATGATTCTTCTCTTTACCTCAGGGCCAAATCCCTCTGAACGGCTCTTCTTGTACATATTGTGAAGATCTGTGTACTCTGATGTTCTGTAGCCGTACTTTACACCGTCGAATCTCTCAAGGTTTGAGCTTGCCTCCGCTGATGCTATGATGTAATATGCCGGGATCGCGTACTCAACCATGCCAAGATCAAACTCCTCAACTATTGCGCCCTTTGCCTTAAGAGCCTCAGCTACACCATATACGGCATCCTTAATCTCAGGCTCAAGTCCCTCTGTGAAATAATCTCTTGGAAGTCCTATCTTAAGTCCTTTCACATCATCCACCAGCGCGCTTGTGAAATCATTGTCATCCCTGCTTACTGATGTTGAGTCTTTCTTGTCATACTGTGATATGATCTCAAGTATCGTTGCACAGTCCTCAACATTCTTTGCGAGAGGTCCTATCTGGTCAAGTGATGAACCATACGCTATGAGTCCGTATCTTGAAACTCTTCCGTAGGTTGGCTTTATTCCTGTGACGCCACAGAATGATGCAGGCTGTCTGATAGAACCACCTGTATCTGAACCCAGGGCACATGGGACCTCCTCACCGGCAACTGCTGCCGCTGAACCACCTGATGAACCGCCAGGAACTCTATTTGTATCCCATGGATTTCTTGTCTCTCCAAAGTACGATGTCTCCGTTGTGCTTCCCATGGCAAACTCATCCATGTTGGTATGTCCAACAATGACTGCCCCTGCCTCCTGAAGCTTCACCACTGCCTCGGCTGTATATGTCGGGACAAAATTTGAAAGTATCTTTGATGAACAGCTTGTCTGCACACCAGTCTGGCACATATTGTCCTTTATCGCAATTGGAACTCCTGCAAGAGGACCGCTCAGCTCTCCTGCATCTATCTTCTTCTGCACTTCCTCCGCCTGGGCAAGCGCTCCCTCACGGTCAACTGTGACAAAACTGTTGTAGTCCTTCTCACAAGCCTCTATGCTGTCAAGACAAGCCTGTGTCGCCTGAACAACGCTTACCTGTCCGTCTTTAATAGCTTTTCCCAGCTCTACAGCTGTCATACCCATTAAATTCACTTCAGCCTACCTCCTAGTCAAATGTCTTTGGCACCTTGTAGCAGCCGTCTTTCTGCTCCGGTGCATTCTTCAGCATGTTCTCTCTGTCGTCGTCATTTGTGACTACGTCCTCGCGGAACACATTATTGTATGGGAATGTATGGCTCATGGCCTCCACACCATCTGTATTAAGTTCATTTAATTTGCTGACATAATCAAGCATGTCTGACATATCCTTCTTTGCCTGCTCTTTCTCCTCTTGAGAAAGCTCAAGCTTTGCAAGGATTCCAACATAATCAATAGTTTCATCAGTTATCGTCATGTTATTGTTCTCCTATCTTTTATGAGCAAAAATAAAGAATGTGCCTTTTTATTATTTCTCCAGAGTCCTTGGGATCTATCCTTAACCCTTGTCATATTCACAGCCATTACCATCTTGTCATGTAATATTCTGTGTCAAATAATGTAAACACATTCTCCTGCCATGGTATTTTGTACCACAAAATTCCTCTAAAATATATCACATCCGAACATATTATGCAAGACTGAGAGCAGTTTTAGCCACCTATACATAAACACCGCCATGTAACATATTACTGTATACATGACGGTGCTAAAGATCTGCTATAACTTTACGATTCACATAACCTAACTGTACTTTTTAAGTGCATCTCTTGCCTGGTCTTCTCCAAGCTCTGTCTCTTCCAGCAGTATCTGTATTATTTCTTCATCGCTTTTATTGAATCTTCTACTTAGTCTTACTATCTCCTGAATACGTCCAATACGTACCCCATCCCTGTGCCCTTCTTCTCTTCCTTCTTCTCTTCCTTCTTCTCTTCCTTCTTCTCGTATCCTTTTTTCTATCTCAACACTCTTCATATACGCAAGACCTACCTCTCCATCATTCTTCACAGCAGTCACCATATGATGAAAGACTTTAAGTGAATCTGTACCAGCATTTTCTTCTATCGAATTTTCCATATAATGCAACAAACTCTGAAGTTCCTCCGGTGGATTTCCCTTTTTCCCCTTTGTGTACAAAAATAACGACACAGCCCCATCATCATACGGCATATCCGATTCTTCTATACACTTATTTTTCACCGTATAAACCATCCTGTCAAGTCCAAATGGATCATATGTTGTTATAAATATAACAACAACATTCCTTAAATTGCTATAATCGTCTCCAGCAGCCAAATTTGCTGAATCAATCTTCGCATGATAAAATCTGTTTCGCTTTGGCACAGCTTCTACGTCAGCCTTGCCGTCATTCTGATCCGGCTCGATATCAATTATTTCTCCATCGTTCTCATCAATATACACATCCATTCTGATGCCATGTTTTTCCGGATCTGCACCGCACATAACTCGCTGCGGCACTACAGTCAGCTTGCCAAAACGGCGATTCAATATGCACTCAAGCATATACCTCACCGAACGATCTCCATACTCCTGATGACATATGAGACTCGTCATCAAAAAATCATCAACCAAATTCATGTCTTCAAGTTTCTTCATAAGTTCTCCTTTCTACAGTACATCAAAGAACCTTATCAAGAAACAGCGGCAAATATCCTTTAACCTCTCCAATGCACTATGCAAAAATAAAATATGGTATTTAAAAGCATAGAATTCATTGAATTGACTAAAGATTCTTAGATGCAGCCTTCGCTGATTGAATACAAGAATATATGCTTTGAGCATAGTTTAGCAAACTCATATATCATTTTCAATAGTATATATTTATTTTTTTACTTTTTTATATATCACTATCCCCGCACTTCCCATAAGTGCAAGTACTATCACACCGGCTATCTCCTTTAAGGGAAGTCTGTCACCGGTATCGGGATGTCTGCCTGGCGGAGTGCTGCGCGTCGTTATCATTGTCACTGTTGTGCCAGTGGTGCTCCATGTGGTATGTTCCGTTGTCGTATCTTCTGTTGTTGTATCTTCTGTGGTCTTTCCAGTCGTAGATTCTGTCGTTGTATCCTCCGTGGTCGTGTCTTCCGTCGTTGTGTCTTCCGTCGTCGTATCCTCCGTCGTTGTATCCTCCGTGGTCGTGTCTTCTGTCGTTGTATCCTCTGTGGTCGTATCTTCCGTCGTCGTATCTTCCGTCGTTGTGTCCTCCGTCGTTGTGTCTTCCGTCGTTGTATCCTCTGTGGTCGTGTCTTCCGTCGTTGTATCCTCTGTGGTCGTATCTTCCGTCGTCGTGTTCTCAGTTGTCGGTTCCTCATTTGGGAAATCAATTCCCGGAACTCTGTGAAACTCTCCGCCGTTTGAGAATACCTCACTCACCACGCATCCATCCCAGTTATGCCCGAGATTTACTGATGCTTTTGGAGCCAGCACAGTTCCAAAGCCTCTGCCCGAAAATGTAATACTTCCGCTGAACAGTCCATCTGCAGCCGAGCTATCATAAAAATTAAAATACATCCTGTTGTAGGAATTAAAATAATTGCCATTATCATTTGCCTTCGCATCATTTTTGCCGCCAAGTATCATATCCCCAAACACAACATCCTTAGCCCCACTCATATCAATATTCATAAGCAGCACTGTGCCATCATCATAGTCCGGAAACTCAAAATAAATCGGATTGGTATTTGCTAACATCCGGCTATAATCCATGGATACTACATGCATTCCATCACCATTTACTGTGATTCGTCTGTTATTTATATCTCCGTCCAGATCTGCATACACGGTTTCCACTGTATCAGCACGTGTCTTAAGTTCCTGACTATAGTCAATAAATCTTCTCTGTATGTCAGACATATCGGCATACTTCGAATATTCTCCCGCCTCAGCAAGCTCCGCATCAGTCTTAACATTTGCAGGCCTGTCAAGCTTTATCTCAGAGCCGTTGTTCATAATTATATAAACGCTACCATCCTCTGCTCTCCTAATGTCTGCACCTGTATACAGCGTATCAGTATCCATATCCGACACACAGCCATTCATCTTCTCAGCATTCTCAAAATAGAACTCCTCATACACCCCGTAGGAATTTCTGAGTCCCGAGTTTGAATCCGCATTTAGTGTCTTTGTTATAAAGTTGCTGTGCAAATGTGTCTGGGCATTCAAGGTATCAAAGCATATCACTCCGAAATCACCCATAAGCTCTGCGGTTGATCTGTCCTGTAGCACATAACTTCCATCATCATTATTGTCTTCTTTCGGTTCAGTATTACCGGAAGCTATATTACGGAT
>USSH01000233.1 GCA_900557435.1 uncultured Coprococcus sp.
CTCCGACGCTGTACACCAGCGTATTTTTAAACGACTCGATCTCCTGACGGCAATCCACAAATATTATCCTGCTTCCACCTGTCTCATCATCACAATCCGCCACCATGTATCTGTATATATCTATGAATCCTTTATCAGTACCGTCATCAATTATCTGATCAGCGTACGATTCTGCATCAGACTCATCAACTGCCGCTATATTATCGAGATTGTAAGAAATCACAATCCCGTCCGACACGACCACCGAAAAATATCTTGTCTGAAATGGTGTTTCCGGTGAGAATTTGTCACCACGCTTCTTACCCGGGGTTTCAGGCGGCTGGATATTTTTGGATCCATTCTGGTTTACGTCCACATTTTCATCCGACTCTCCTGAGTTCGGGGACAACTGCCTATCTTTATGATCTGGCATCAGTTCCTTCATAAAATCTCTGCTGTCAAACTGTCCATTGTTATCCGCAAGTTCCTTAAGTGTGTCATCAGCCCTTGAAACCATACGGACATAATTGGCAACGTTCAATATACTCATTATTACAAACAGGACGCCAAATGTAGACGCCATCGCCGCAAATATAAACCTCTTTCTAAGATTTTTTATCATGTCCTATCCTCTTTTCACCTACGTATAAGTCCAAATTTATTCGGAATAGTCCAGTGTATATCCCTGATTTCGGACTGCCTTTATCGACACCTTAGAGCCTATCTGTCCCAGTTTTTTTCTGAGATATGATATATTTACCCACACTACGCTTATCTCAGTATCAGTATCATACCCCCATATCTTCTCCATCATGAGCTCTGCAGATATTATGGATTTCTGATTCGCCATGAGGAGCTCCATGATCTGGTATTCTTTATTCTGTAGCTTGACACTTCCGCCGCCAGAACTGAGTTCATAGTTAAGGCTGTTCAACGTACAGTCACCATATGTCATATCGGTGCTTACAGCCTCGCTCTTTCTTCTGGTTATGGCGCGTATCCTCGCAAGCAGCTCCTTCATTTCAAATGGCTTTGCAAGGTAATCGTCGGCACCGAGATCAAGTCCATTGATCTTATCATCAGTCTCCGACTTTGCGGTGAGCATTATAACAGGCACATCGCAGCCCTCAGATCTAATCTTGGACAGCACTGTAAATCCGTCCATCTTTGGCATCATAACATCCAGTATAACTCCATCGTATACCCCCGCCATAATATAATCATAGGCATCCTGCCCATTGTATACCGCATCCACAGAATAATTATTATGTTTCAATATCACCTGAAGGGCACTTGAAAGAGCCTTCTCATCTTCCGCAAGAAGCAATCTCATAATTTCATCTCCGTTTCGCTTTATTGTCAGGCAGCATATGCTTGAGCCATCCGTATAATCTATATTATAAGCACAAAGCTTAAATCAAACTTAAACTCTCAGGTATCCGCAACGGCCTGCACGATCCGCCTATGCAAACTATACATATCCCTGTCCCTTTTTCTAGTATCATATTCATTGCAATTATATTTTACGGGGTACAGTATTTCAACATAAACAGGCGATAAAGCGATCAATAATATATGAAAAGCAAAACAAAAATATAAACAAAAAGCCTTACGGTCAACTCTGAAGTAAACCGTAAGGCAATCTTTCTTATTATATATTCAAATCATGGAACAGATTAAACGTTCATCTGCTTAGCAACCTCGGCTGCGAAGTCCTCGTTCTTCTTCTCCATTCCCTCGCCAACCTCGAAACGAACGAACTTAGCGATCTTGAGATCCTTGTTTACTGACTCAAGGTACTTAGCAACTGTCTGCTTGCCATCCTCAGCCTTTACATATACCTGATCAAGAAGACTGATCTCCTTAACCTGCTTTGAGATACGTCCCTCAACAAGACCATTGAAGATCTTATCTGCAGTGATATTATCCTTATCTGCCATAGCGAGCTCTGCAAGCTGAGCCTTTGCCTCCTTTGAAAGGAAGTTGAATAAGAAGTTCATGTTGCTCTTCTTCTCTTCATAAACAGCTACATCCTCTGCGCTCCATACGCCATCAACAGCCTTAGCAATAAGCTTGTTCAGGATTGGCTTTGGAAGTGTATCAGGTGCATTGAGTGCACTGTCAACTGTGATCTCCTTGAGCTTAGCCATAGCGTCTGCTGAGATGTCAGCTCTGCTGATGTACTGTGGGTTCATAGCTGCAATCTGCATAGCTACATTCTTAAGTGCTTCCTTTGCTGCGTCATCGCTTGCGCCAACACCTGCAACAAGAACACCGATTCTTCCGTTGCCATGTAAATAATCAACAACTACATCGCCTGTAACCTTCTCAAATCTACGGAATGATAACTTCTCTCCGATTGTAGCAGTCTTGTCAACAAGCTCTTCCTTAAGTCCGTTCTCACCAAGAAGTGCCTCAACATCCTCACCATCCTTGCCACCAACGAGTGATGAAGCAAGTGCCTGATCAGCTATCTGCTGAACAAATGTCTGGAATATCTCGTTCTTAGCAACGAAGTCTGTCTCTGAGTTAACCTCTACAACAACACCTGTTGTATCATTAACTGCTGCACGGCAGATACCCTCAGCTGCGATTCTGCTTGCTTTCTTCTCAGCCTTAACCGCACCGCTCTTACGAAGTACATCTACTGCTGCTTCCATATTACCATCAGTCTCTGCAAGTGCCTTCTTGCAATCCATCATACCAGCACCTGTAAGCTCTCTTAACTCTTTAACCTGAGCTGCTGTAATTGCCATCTTTTTCTACCTCCAAATTTGAATATTGACATATCATAATAATGGTTATGTCGTTTTATTTAAGCTTTTCAGCCTGTATATGTCTCTTTAAAAGTCACGGGATAATACTTTTTATTATATTACCCCGCTGCTTTTTATAATCATTTATTACTTGTAATCAATTAAGATCAACTACAGATTACTCCTCTGTAGCCTCCTCAGCCTCTGCCTCTTCTACTGAATCAGCGTCAACACCCTGCTGAGCCTCGATAACAGCGTCTGCCATCTTTGAAACGATAAGCTTTACAGCTCTGATAGCATCATCGTTACCAGGAATTACATAATCAAGCTCCTCTGGATCACAGTTTGTATCAGCGATACCAACAAGCTTAATTCCAAGTGACTGAGCCTCCTGGATACAGATTCTCTCCTTCTTAGGATCAACAACAAAGATCATGTCTGGAATTCTCTTCATATCCTTGATACCGCCAAGGTTCTTCTCAAGCTTCTCCATCTCTTTCTTGATCTGGATAACTTCCTTCTTAGGAAGAACGTCAAATGTACCGTCCTGCTCCATCTCCTCGTACTTCTTAAGAGTAGCGATTCTTGTCTGGATTGTCTTGAAGTTTGTAAGCATACCTCCAAGCCATCTCTCATTTACATAGTACATACCGCAACGCTCTGCCTCGCTCTTGATTGAGTCCTGAGCCTGCTTCTTTGTACCAACGAAAAGGATAGTTCCACCGTTTGCAACGCAATCACCGATTGCATTGTAAGCATCGTCAACCATTCCTACTGACTTCTGAAGATCGATGATGTAGATACCATTACGCTCTGTGTAGATGTATGGCTTCATCTTAGGGTTCCATCTTCTTGTCTGGTGTCCGAAATGTACACCTGCCTCTAATAACTGCTTCATTGAAATAACGCTCATTTTTTCTACCTCCATGGTTAAAATCTTCTGCCGGCATCAACTCTTTGGACCACCCGAGCACAGGCACCACGCCAACTATCAACCAGCATGTATATTTGTTATGCGCACTCACGCAATCGACATTGTAACACAAAAAAAAAGTGCATTCAAGCACTTTTTTCTGAAAATATATGTTTTATAAGAAGTATTCTGTCTGCCAGTCCGTGTTCTATTTTGCTCTTGTCCTGATGCTGTTTATTATATATGAAACACTGGCTACAACAAACAGAAGATAACCGACCGCAAGCTCACCCCAGAATGAACTCATAGTATCTGCAGCATCCAGCACATCATACATACTCTTATAACAGTCAAAGAAGCTCACATCATATCCATAATCACTAAATTCCTGGTACAATTCCATGCTGACACTCAGTCTCTCTGAAATGTATATCATTCCTATACACAACACTACGCAGATTATTATGCCCTTCAGGTCAAGTTTCTTTCCAAACTTGTTGTACCCCATCATGGCACATATGACCATAACCGCTCCTGATATGCCTGCGATATAACCAAGCTTATACACAACAATCCAGAGCACAACTCCGACCAGTGACCCAAGAAACGCTCCTACCAGTCCTGCCAGAACATTCGATCCGGAACTCTTTGCCTTTTTACCCTGTGGATTCATGGTCTC
>USSH01000234.1 GCA_900557435.1 uncultured Coprococcus sp.
CAAACGAAAAGATACTCGTCGTGGACGACGACATCAACATCTGCGAGCTGACTGTGACAGGGACATCTGTATTCTCAGAGAATATCTGTGCCAGCCTTCCTGAATCTGCCCTTCTGCTACTGTCAACGCTGGTGACTATTATCCTGTCCCACTCCAGCTGCTTTGCCAGCATACCTATCATCGGACCATACTCTTTATCCTTAACTGCCGCAAATACCAATATCTTATGATCATCTGCATGCAGGATTTTCATGGTATCTATATATGCCCTTATAGCCTCCACGTTATGCGCCCCATCCACATATATATGAGGTGCGATCTCTTCCATGCGTCCTTCCCAGTAAAACTTCAAAAGTGACTCACGGATTCCGCGCTCTATATCCTCATCAGATACATTGAGCTTCTTCATAAGCATATAAAATGCCATCACAGCAAGACTCAGATTCTCCACCTGATAGAGCGATGTCTTCTGTATCACCAAATTGCAATAACTATAATACCGACTATGCAATGAAAAATCAATGGTTTTGTCTCCCAAATGATTTATTATATAGTCTGCTTTTTCGACTGGAATGACCTGTGATTTATGCGCTTTGGCAGTATCTTCTATAACCTGAGCTGCAGCTTCATCCCGTCTGAAATATATGATCGGAACTCCGGTTTTGATTATACCGGCTTTCTCTGCTGCAATCTTCTCTATGGTATCACCAAGATATTCCATATGATCCATCCCAACAGAGGTTATGATCGTAAGCTCCGGTAAGAGTACATTGGTTGCGTCCAACCGGCCTCCCATTCCCGTCTCATACACCACATAGTCACAATTCTTCTCTCTGAAATATACTGCTGCCATGGCAAACATCACCTCAAAAAAGGATGGATGCTGCGTGAACTGCTCTCTTACAGTCTCAAATGCCCACACAAAATCATCATCTGATATATTTACCCCATCTATCTGTATTCTCTCATTTATACTTACCAGATGGGGTGAGATAAACAGTCCTACCCTGTATCCCCTGTCCGTAAGCATCTGCGCCAGAGCCTTGCATGTCGAGCCCTTTCCGTTGGTTCCAGCCACATGAACAGCCGGTATTGCTTTTTCAGGGTTCCCTAAACGACACAAAAGACTGGAAAGGTTCTCCTTGCCAATCTTCTGCGCAAAAAGCGGAATACCCAATATATAATCCACGGTCTCTCTGTAATCCGCCACAATAATTCTCCTATCTGTTGTCTACTTTCTCCGGGTAGAGGTCGTGGTTTGCCAGACGGTTCCAGGCAACCTCCTCCCACTTTGTTCCGGGTTTTCCATAGTTACAATACGGATCTATGGATATCCCTCCTCTCGGAGTGAACTTGCCCCATACCTCGATATACTTCGGATCCATGAGCTTTATAAGATCCTTCATGATGATGTTCATGCAATCCTCATGGAAATCACCGTGATTTCTGAAGCTGAACAGATACAGCTTGAGCGACTTGCTTTCAACCATCTTCTTCCCCGGAATATACGATATATACACTGTTGCAAAATCCGGCTGGCCTGTGATCGGACAGAGACTTGTGAACTCCGGGCAGTTAAACTTTACAAAATAGTCATTGTCCGGATGCTTGTTGTCAAATGTCTGAAGCATCTCCGGTGCATAGTCCATACTGTACTTCACATCTTTATTTCCAAGGAGAGTCACACCCTCCATCTCTTCTTTACTTCTTCCCATTTCAATCTCCTGTATTTGTGTTATTGCTGCTCTATTCCGGTTTGATGCCTGTTCGATCCAAGATCCAGACATGCTCAATCCCTGTTCTATGACTGTTCCTGCAAGGCTTCCTCTACCGACTTCTTCAGAAGCTCTATTGCCTCATCACAGTGCTCCTTTGTAACGATAAGAGGAGGTGCCATTCTTATGATACTATCCCTTACCGCCGTTATGAGAAGCTTGTTCTCAACTGCTCTATGCTTAACTTCGAATGCTATAGGTTTCTCAAACTCAACTCCTATCAGAAGTCCAAGTCCCCTTATCTCCTTTACACATGGAAGTGACTTGAGCTGCTCCATGAAGTAAGCTCCGACTTCCTTTGCATTCTCATAGAGTTTGTTGTCAAGTATCTCATCTATCTCTGCAAGTGCAGCCGCACAACAGACCGGATTGGCTGCATATGTTGATCCATGAGCACCAGGGGTAAATGCCTTTGCTATCTCTGCGCTTGTACACATAGCACCTATAGGCATGCCGCCTCCGATGGCCTTCGCCATGGATACCATATCAGGCTTAACACCGTATGTCATATATGCCATGATCTCTCCGGTTCTTCCCCATCCGGTCTGAACCTCGTCAAACATAAGAAGTATCTTCTTCTCATCACAGAACTCTCGGAGTCCCTTCAGGAATTCTGGATCTGCCGGATATACTCCGCCCTCTCCCTGCACAGGCTCCACCATGATTCCTATGGTGTTCTCATCGCACTTACTCTTGAAATCTTCAAGGTTATTATATTCTGCATATGTAAATCCAGGAAGCAGCGGTGCAAATCCCTTATGACATGCAGAATCCGGCTGTCCTGTTGCCGACAGTGCACCGTATGTTCTTCCATGAAAGCTGTTCTTTGCAGTAACGATCTTATAATGCTCTGGTCCGTAGTTATCTACTCCATACTTTCTCGCCATCTTGATCATGGCCTCATTTGCTTCTGTTCCTGAGTTCTGGAATACTATCTTCTCCATTCCGATCGTATCACATACCTTCTTAGCAAAAAGTATCATCGGAAGTGTATACGCATAGTTTGATGCATGTATAACATTCGCCGCCTGATCTGCTATCGCCTTTGCGACCTTCTTGTTGGCATTTCCCGCACTGCTGACCGCTATTCCGGCAAAGAAATCAAGATATCTGTCGCCGTTCTCAGCGTACACATACATGCCATCGCCCTTTTCCTCTATAAAATCCCATCTTCTTGACTGTTCAGCCAGATATGTATCTACTATCTCCAAGAGTTCTTCTTTTGTATAACCTGATTCGCTAACCTTCATCATTCTCTCCTTTGATGTTTGTCCTAGTTTCGCAATTACCTAAACTAACGTATGGCTTTATTATTTTTGTATATGTTCCGCATACATTATATACACAAAGTCCGCCACTGGCAAGCATTCATAAAATATAAAAGATAATTGCTCTAAAACATGCTAAAGGACTGTGCTTTGAGAAACTCCTTGAAACACAGTCCTTTTATATTTATACATTTTTTTGCATTATCTTGCAAACTGGGAATTGTACAGATTCGTATAGAAACCGCCCTTTGCAAGCAGCGTCTCGTGATTTCCCTGTTCGATGATATGTCCGTCCTTCATAACAAGAATGACATCCGACTCTTTGATGGTTGACAGTCTGTGTGCCACCACAAAGCTTGTCCTTCCCTTCATCATCTTGGCAAATGCCCTCTGTATCCTGATCTCAGTTCTTGTATCTATGGACGATGTCGCCTCATCCAATATGAGCATAGGAGGAAGATCCAGCATGACTCTGGTTATACAGAGAAGCTGCTTCTGTCCCTGTGAAAGATTGCCACCGTCCTCGGTTATAAATGTGTTGTAACCGTCAGGAAGCCTCTTTATGAAGCTGTGTGCATGTGACTGCTTTGCAGCTTCGATGATCTCCTCATCGGTTGCATCCGGTCTTCCATATGCTATATTATCTCTGATCGTACCGCTCTTAAGCCATGTCTCCTGAAGCACCATTCCGTAATTGCCGCGGAGACTTTTTCTTGTAACTTCTCTTATATCGTATCCATCCACTGATATGCATCCGGCATCCACATCATAGAATCTCATAAGCAGATTGATGACCGTACTCTTGCCACATCCGGTAGGTCCCACTATCGCTATCCTCTGTCCGTCCTTTACATTCAGATTGAGGTTTTTTATAAGTTCCACATCTTTGTTATATGAGAAGTCAACATTCTCAAGATTGACCTCACCATGTACATCTGTGAGCTCGTGTGCATCGGCAGGCTCTGCCACCTCTGAATCCTCATCTATCAGCTCAAATACTCTGGCTGCTGATGCCAGCGCATTCTGAAGCTCCGTTACGACACCTGATATCTCGTTGAATGGCTTTGTGTACTGGTTCGCATAGCTCAGGAAGCTTGTGAGCTGTCCGACTGATATAAAGCCCTTTATCGCCGTTATGGCGCCTATGATTCCAACACCTGTATAAACAAGACTGTTTACGAATCTTGTGCTAGGGTTTGTTATTGACGAGAAGAAAGTTGCCTGAAGTCCTGCAACGCCCAGTCTTCCATTGATCTCCTGGAACCTGTCA
>USSH01000235.1 GCA_900557435.1 uncultured Coprococcus sp.
AGATGAGTTCGGAACGGACATTCTGACTAAAGATGGAATCATTGACAGGCAGAAACTTGGACAGATCGTATTTAATGATGAGTCCAAACTACAGACATTAAATTCCATAACACATCCTAATGTTAAAAAATCTATACTGGGCTCAATAAATGAGCAGCGAGACGGAGGATGCCGTCTGTATGTTCTTGAGGCGGCACTTCTCATTCAGGATGGTTATCTTGATATATGTGACGAGATGTGGTTTGTCTATGCAGATATAGAAAAGAGAATAGAAAGACTCTGCAAATTCAGAAATTTCACGCGGGAGCGGGCACTCGATGTAATAAGATCTCAGGCTTCTGATGATTACTATCAGACAAATTGTACGAAAAAAATAGACAATTCAGGAGATATAGATGAATTGCGGAAACAGATAGGCTTGGCTGTGGAAATATAACGACGATATGACGTTTTTATGTTTGGCTAATATCACGGATTGTACGGATAAAAAGACAATTTTTTTGGTTATTTCTATTGAGAATAATGATATAATGCGTTAAAATTTCATTATGTGTGTTTTCATTATTTTAAAGGGGGACATAAACATGAAGTTTATCGATCAGTTAAAAGAACGAGCTAAAAAGAACAAGAAAAAGATCGTATTGCCTGAGACATCAGACATGAGAACCATCGAGGCAGCCGGAAAGGTATTGGCAGAGGGCATTGCGGACATTATTCTTGTAGGAGACAAAGAAGAAATCATCGGAAGAGCAGGAGATATAGATCTTAGCAAAGCATCATTTGTAGATCCTCAGAATTATGAGAAGTTTGACGAATACGTTGATGCATTTGTTGAGATGAGAAGAAAGAAAGGTCTGACACCTGCAAGGGCAAAGGAATTATTGCTCACAAACCCATTGTACTTCGGATGTATGATGGTTAAACAGGATGATGCAGATGGCATGGTCGCAGGTGCGATAAATGCATCTGCCGATGTTTTGAGAGCAGCTCTTCAGACACTTAAGACAGCGCCGGGCACAAGAATTGTATCAGCATTTTTCCTGGTTGTTGTTCCTAATTGTGAATATGGAGCAAACGGAGCATTTGTATTCTCTGACGCAGGATTAAATCAGAGCCCATCAGCATCGGAACTTGCAGATATAGCTGAACAGTCAGCAAAGTCATTCCAGCTTCTTGTACAGGAAGAGCCAGTGGTCGCCATGCTTTCGCATTCAACAAAGGGCAGCGCAAAGCATCCTGATGTAGACAAGGTTATAGAGGCTACCGAGATTGTAAATGCAGAGTTCCCTGATCTGTTATGTGATGGAGAGCTTCAGTCAGATGCAGCTCTCGTACCTGAAGTTGCAGCTTCAAAAGCTCCGGGAAGCAAGGTGGCAGGTCGAGCGAATGTACTTGTATTTCCAGATCTTGATGCGGCAAATATCGGTTATAAGCTTGTACAAAGACTTGCAAAGGCAGATGCGTACGGTCCGGTAACACAGGGTATCGCAAAACCTGTAAACGACCTCTCAAGAGGATGTGTGGCAGATGACATCGTTGGTGTTGTCGCTATTACAGCTATCCAGGCTCAGGCTCAGGAAGCCGGTCTTATGAAGGTCACTCCAAAAGAAAGATAGGAAAAGATAGATAAAAAAGCTAGATAGAAAAAAGCTAGATAGAAAAAGAAAGAAAAAGACGGAAAATGCAAGTGATAGAAAATGCAAGAGAATTGTTATGAGATTGCATTAGGATTGCGTTAATTGTCAGATTTACTGTAATTACATACAAATAAAAGAGATATGGTCGGTTCATGATGATTTACGATTTTTTATTATGGTGACTGTATCTCTTTTATTTGTGTCAGACATGATTTTTATATGAACATTGGTCTGATATTTTATATTGAAAAAATCAATCATTCATATATACTTAAATATAGGATTAAATGAAAGAAAATATCTGAACACAGGAGGTATTAGAGATGAAAGTTCTCGTAATTAATTGTGGAAGTTCATCATTAAAGTATCAGCTCATCGACTCTGATACAGAAGCAGTTATTGCAAAAGGTTTATGCGAAAGAATAGGCATTGATGGACGACTTACTCATCAGACCATGGGAAAGGATAAATATACTGTGGATGTTCCGATGCCTGAACATAATGCTGCGGTAAAATATGTACTTGATGCACTTCTTGATCAGGAAAAAGGAGCGATAACTTCACTTTCTGAGATAGATGCGGTTGGACACAGAATCGTTCACGGCGGTGAGAAATTCGCCAATTCTGTAGTGATATCAGATGAGGTCATGGAGGCTATAGAAGAGTGTAATGATCTGGCTCCTCTTCACAACCCAGCCAACCTTATCGGTATCAGGGCATGTCAGTCCCATATGCCTGGTGTACCTATGGTGGCTGTATTTGACACAGCATTTCATCAGACTATGCCAGATAAAGCTTACACATATGCTATTCCTTATGAATATTATGAGAACTATAAAATAAGAAGATATGGTTTCCACGGAACCAGCCATAGTTTCGTATCCAAAAGGCTTGCTGAGCTTATCGGCAAAGACATAAAGGATACTAAGATGATCATATGTCATCTTGGCAATGGTTCAAGTATCACAGCGGTAGATGGCGGCAAATCTGTCGACACTTCCATGGGACTTACACCTCTTGCAGGACTTCCTATGGGAACAAGAAGCGGCGACATAGATCCAGCTATACTGGAGTTCATCGCAGGCAAGGAAGGCAAGTCTGTGGAAGAGATCACAACAATACTTAATAAAAAGTCAGGAGTATCCGGCCTTTCAGGTGTATCAAGTGATTTCAGAGATCTTGATGCTGGAATGAAGGATGGCAATGACAGATGTCGTCTTGCACTTGACGTATTCTGCTACAGCGTAAAGAAATATATCGGTGCTTATGCTGCAGCTATGGGCGGTCTTGATGCAATAGCATTTACAGCTGGGATAGGTGAAAATAACCCATATGTCAGAAGAATGGCAACTACAGGACTAGAGTTCATGGGGATAGATATCGATGAAGAGAAGAACGAGGTCCGTGGAGACGAGACAAAGATTTCGACTGATTCTTCAAAGATTCAGGTATGGGTTGTTCCTACTAATGAGGAGCTTGCGATAGCACGTGAGACTGTTGAATTGGTATCGAAATAATTTATCATGATACAAGATGACTGTCATCAGAAATTGTATGAAATTTATATATATTTTTCGATGATTTTTTTATACTTTGTTGTTGACAATAAATGTACACATATGTATAATAGCAGATGTGCGATTTTTAGGAGATATTATGTTAATTGATTTATCTGAGATTTTATCCACTGAAGGATTGACTAAAAGCGTAGAAGTTCATATTGGCTTTGACAGTTTCCAATTTAAGGGAATGGATTATCGTATTGGACAGGCTGATGATTTTTCACTTGAGCTGATCAATGATGGTAAGAACAAAGTAAAGGTATGTGGCAGTACTGATATTGTCATGGAACTTGTATGTGATAGATGTTTGGAGGAATTCGAAAGAACCTTTCATGTAGACATCAATACAATTATTGATACTTCCGTTTTGAATTCTGATAAGGTAGATGAGATAGATGAGTTAAGCTATTTTGAAGACTGTAATATCGATATGGACGCACTGTTGAAAAAGGAACTGATGGGTTTAGTTCCAATACAGATTCTTTGCAGAGAAGATTGCAAGGGACTATGTAAGGTGTGTGGAACGAATCTGAATCATGGTACATGTAACTGTGATGATTTTGTTCCTGATCCTAGATTATCAGTTTTTGATAACATCTTAAAGAATTGAGGAGGTGTGAATAATGTCAATTTGTCCAAAGAATAAAAGCTCAAAGGCAAGAAGAGATAAGAGAAGAGCTAACTGGAAGATGTCTGCACCAGCATTAGTTAAGTGCAGCAAGTGTGGCGAGTTAATGGTTCCACACAGAGTTTGTAAGAACTGCGGTTCATACAACAAGAAAGAGATTATCTCAGTTGCTGAGTAATTTCCAGTTCTCTCTCGGTATTTGAGTAGTAGAATAAACAAGACCTTTCTTATTTTTATAATAAGGAAGGTCTTTTTTCGTGCACACATATACATGGCGGCGTGTATATTTGTACTGAAATATTTGACTTTGACAATTCAGAAATATATAATGACCTTGTGCGTTTGCACCTAAAAATAATTATATGGTGGGATATCCCATAATACACGTAAGATAGGAGAGTTTTGATATGGGCGATACAAGAATTGTAGTAGATGCTATGGGCGGAGATTATGCACCGGAGTGGATCA
>USSH01000236.1 GCA_900557435.1 uncultured Coprococcus sp.
AATTTTATCTCTGCAAGAAATATAACTATCCTCCACTGACTACTTCCTCCCATTACATATATTTAGCCCTTAGAACACTGCTTTTATTCTATGTCATGGGTTATCTTTTGTCAACCAACTGTTAACCTGTAACTGTCAAAATATTAAGTTATCAAAGTTCATTTTGTGCAACTTGTATATGTTCTAATCATTCTACGCAGGAATTGTCCTGAGTTCTCCACTATCCCTTGTGTAAAAATATATACTATCTGACAGGAAATCCATTGGCGTTACCGCAGTTTTATTCGCCTCTTTCACAAGGGTTTTCAGATAGTCTTCATCAAACGAACAATGCGCTCTTATGAACAGCATTTCATGGACGCTGCACGGAAGTATATATATGTCGTCATTCACCATATCTGCACATTTTTGCAGTACTCCATTATATAGTATCACTGATGCGCCATTGATATCATATTCATTTGTCATCACATACAGCTCATCTACATCCACAGGTCGTTCTTCGAGATCTGAAAAAGGACAAGTACAATTCCCCTTCAAAAGCTCAAAAATATCTTTTATCACCGGAGGAAATATCCGTTCAGAGTTGACCAAAGCAACCCTGTACATCGTGTCCTGATCAAGTCCCCATCTAACCATATCGCTGTTTGTTATACAGGAACTTGAGAGACCTGAATCATTCACTTCGATCACCCGTCTGAATGTGATCGCCATATCTTTAAATTCTATATATGGTACATTCTCCAGAAACTCTCTGTTCTTCTCACGATTCACTATTCTGAGTATGATGTTATTCTCCACATCACTCTCGTCCAGCACCTTACTCAAGGTTACATCATTTCTGACTGTACACCTCATCCTCACGTCCATTATCAACGAGGCTATCTCTTCTATAGATCTGCCATTTTCAAACTCTCTGTAGTATGGTTCAAGATATATGGTCGGGCATATATTCTCAGATGAACTCCTTATATTGAGCGCAGTAAGTGTTATCCCATTATTTTTCAATATCTTTTCCGTCATAATATCCGCTTCATTATCGTTTTTCAAAAGCATGACTTTTAAGTTGTCTACAAGCATTGCTGTAAATTCTTCAAATTTCATTTAGTTCTCCTTTTTCTTTAGTATTGAGATCTAACGAAACGTTTCGATATAGTACCGCTGAAATATTTCATGCATGCATTCTATAAAAAACTTTTATCAAAATCAATAGCTCTGGTGCGCGGATATGTGGAATCTGTGCGCTTTATAGTGGAACTTATCAATCTGTATATATACACCTTGTATCACACAAATTTAAAACATAAGAAAAACCGTACATTTTATGTATAAGAATAAATTAATCCTTGAACATAAAATGTACGGTTTTTAACTTTTTGTATAACTATTTAGGATCTTCCTGTCACAAATCCTCTCAGGAAACTCACAAACTTGTCCATCTCCTCATCAGTTCCAATTGAAATTCGAAGATAGTTATCTATACGCGGTTTATCAAAATATCTGACATATATATGAGCCTTCTTCGCCTCTTCAAATATCTCCTTTGCAGGTATGCTCTCATGTGTTGCAAACACAAAATTCGCAGATGAATCAAGGCATGTAAAACCTAATGGTCTGATACTATCAACAAACCTCTCTCTCGTAGCCACTACTTTGGCAGTGGTTTCTTTGAAGTATGAATCATCTTTAACAGACTCTGCACCCATGATTATGGAAGGCCTGTTCATTGTATATGAATTATATGAATACTTGACATCATTCAGTGCCTTTATAAGTACCGGGTTGCTTATGGCATATCCTATACGGAGTCCTGCCATTGATCTGGACTTGGAAAATGTTCTTACCACCACCAGATTGTCATATCTGTCTATGAGTTCCAGCGCTGATCTTCCGCCAAAATCTATATACGCTTCATCCACTATAACTATAGAATCTCTGTTGTGAGCTATTATATCCTCAACATTTGCAAGGTCCTCATATATGCCGGTAGGCGCATTTGGATTCGGGAACACAATGCCGCCATTCTCGCGATAATAATCCTCCTTCACAAGTCTGAAGTTCTTATCCAAAGCCGGTCTCTCGTATGGAATACGGAAAAGCTCTGCCCATACATCATAGAAAGAATATGTGATATCCGGGAACAATATCGGCTTATCAGAATTGAAAAATGTAAGGAATGACATTGCCAGGACATCATCAGATCCTACACCCACAAACACCTGCGACGAGTCAACATTATGGTACTCAGCAAGCACATCCACAAGCTGTGAAACCGTTGGATCCGGATAAAGTCTTAAAAGATCCGTATCCTGCATCACCTCTGCCACCTTCGGTGATGGTCCATATGGGTTCTCGTTTGTATTCAGCTTGATCACATTTGTATCCTTTGGCTGTTCACCGGGAACATAAGGTTCTACTTTTCTTATATTGTCACTCCACGCTGCCATTATTGATCCTCCCTTATTCCAAAATTGCTTATATCGTCATTATTTCTCTTCACTAACATTGAATTGCTTATATTGCAATTATTCTTCGTCGTTAACCTGAGCAAGTTTCGCTGTCTGATCGGCAGCTATAAGGCTGTCTATCAGCTCATTTAAATCACCATTCATTATCTGATCGAGCTTATAAAGCGTAAGCTTGATCCTGTGATCTGTAACTCTTCCCTCAGGGAAGTTATATGTTCTGATCTTCTCGGATCTGTCTCCTGTTCCTATCTGGCTCTTACGATCGGCCGCCTCAGCGTCATGCTGTTTCTGAAGCTCCATATCGTACAGCTTTGACCTAAGAAGGGCAAATGCCTTTGCCTTATTCTGAAGCTGTGATTTCTCTGTCTGACTGTAGATAACAATGCCTGTAGGGATATGTGTAAGTCTTACGGCAGAATCCGTTGTATTGACACACTGTCCACCATTACCTGAGGCACGCATAACGTCAATTCTTATATCCTTATCATCAATATGGATATCAACTTCTTCAGCCTCTGGCATAACAGCTACAGATGCTGTTGATGTCTGTATACGTCCGTTAGACTCAGTTACAGGAACTCTCTGTACTCTGTGTACACCACTCTCATACTTCATGACTGAGTATGCACCCTGTCCCTTAACCATGAACTCAACTTCCTTCATTCCGCCGATTCCAGTCTCATCTGCACTTAACACTTCAACCTTCCAGCCTCTTGACTCAACATAGTGCGTATACATTCTGAAAAGTTCAGCTGCAAACAATGCTGCTTCGTCTCCGCCCGCACCGGCACGGATTTCAACAATAATATCTTTATCATCATTAGGGTCTTTAGGAAGAAGAAGAATCTTAATCTCATTCTCAAGTTCTTCAACTCTCTTCTTAGATGTATTAAGCTCATCCTTAGCCATCTCTATAAGCTCTGGATCACTCTCCTCATCAAGCATGGCAAGGCTGTCTTCTATATTCTGCTTACAGCTCTTATACTCGTTATAAGCTGTAACTATAGGAAGAATATTGTTCTGCTCTTTCATGAGCTTACGGAATCTGTCCTGATCATTAACAACATCAGGATTGCTAAGTTCCGCTGTTATATCTTCATATCTGTTAACAATATCTTCAAGCTTGTCAAACATATCCATAATCTTCTCTCCATTCTTAAATCTAACCACTTAGTTATATATTAATTCATATACTGCATAACAATTCTCAAGCTAACCAAGCTGTCCACACGCAACTCTGTCAAGCCCGGCAAGGTCTTTAATAACTCTTATATCCTTAAATCCAGCCCGAGCCATAAGGTCTGATACAGCCCTGCCCTGCTCAGCTCCTATCTCGTAAAAAAGATATCCATTCTTTTTAAGATACCCAGGTGCCTCCCGCGTTATCCTTCTGTAGAATTCAAGTCCATCCTCACTTCCATCAAGAGCCATCATCGGGTCATACATTTTTACTTCATCCGAAAGCATTGGTATAACCGATGTCTCAATATATGGCGGATTGGAAACTATGCAGTCAAACGCTCCCTTATACTGTTCTCCAAGAGAGTTAAATAAATCTCCATGAAAAAACTTAATCCTGTCTTTATCGCCAGACAGGCTCTTTGCATTGTCTTCTGCAACTTTCAGTGCCGCAGACGATAAGTCACACCCAAATGCCTTATCAAGCTTCTTTTCAAGTGCGAGTGTTATTATAATGCAGCCAGAACCCGTGCACATATCAAGAACTGAATCACCATCTGATAAGACCTTCAAAACATTTTCAACAAGCACCTCTGTGTCATATCTTGGCACAAGCACATCTGAA
>USSH01000237.1 GCA_900557435.1 uncultured Coprococcus sp.
TTATGATGCAGTTACATATCTTACAGAGCAGGCGGGCGATGGTGTCAATATCATATTTGGTACTGTTGACAACGATAATATGGGTGAGGACATCAGCATTACTATTATTGCAACAGGTCTTGAGAGATCAGGAGAGAGTGATGTAACATCAAGATATGCAGGAACTGCATCTCCTATGACATCATCTATGGGAACTATGACTACGCCAAAGCCATCAGTTACAACAACTCCAGTCTCAGAGACAAGAACTGCTACATATGCAGGTCAGAGTATAAATACACATGGTGGTACAACAACTCAGTCAACATCTGCAAGCAGACCATCATTTTTGAATAATACACCAGCAGCAGAGCCGGTATCAAAGCCAGCGTACACAGCTGCTACTACAACACAGCAGAGCAGTCCGGTTACATCTACACCAGTTGAGCCGGTTCATGTTTCAAGACCAAAGACAGAGAGCATAAAGATTCCAGATTTTCTTAAGAAGAGATAATTGGTAAGCTATCATTTAGGTTTTATTTAGGTCTTATATAAAAACGGGTAATTTCGTTAGAAATTATCCGTTTTGTTACATAAAGAGCCTTTATCAGATGACCTTTATCTGATATCGATGCAAAAAGTGTAGAAGAAGGAGATATTGAGATATGATTTATCTTCCAGATAGAGATGAGATGCAGGAGATAGACAGACGCACTATAGTGGACAAGGGAATTCCGAGTATTCTGCTTATGGAGGGCGCTGCTATAGAAGTCCTGCATGAGATTAATAAAAGAAAGGGCATCATATTACCCAACTGCCTGAGATGCCTGATTGTCGTGGAAGGCGGTAACAATGGCGGCGACGGTCTGGCACTGGCAAGACTTTTGGCACAGCAGGGAGATAGTGTGGAGATATGCTATATAGATGGCTTGTCAAGAGTCACTGAAAACTTTTCGTTTCAACTAGATATTGTGAACAGAATGGGACTGGAGATCACGGACAAGATATCAGGAAGCGGCTATGATTTGGTGGTTGATGGAATATTTGGAGTCGGCCTCAAAAGAGAGGTAACTGGAATCTGGGCAGATGTGATAGAACAGATGAATGTGCTTTCTGGCCTTAAGCTTGCTATAGATCTTCCGTCTGGGGTGGATGCAACAACGGGACAGATATTGGGAACGGCATTTAAGGCTGATGTTACAGTGACATTGGGATTGAATAAGAGAGGTCTTGTATTACATTCGGGGTGTGATGTGGCTGGCGAAGTAGTGGTGAGAGATATAAGATTTGCAAGTGAGCAGATTATAGATGTGGCTCCTGAAGCGTATACATATGATAGATCTGATCTGATGCGCATTCCAGGCAGGACAGATAATTCCAATAAGGGCACTTACGGTAAAGTTGCGGTTGTCGCCGGAAGTGAGAATATGTCGGGAGCAGCGGCCTTTTCAGCGGAAGCGGTATATCGTACAGGGGCAGGACTTGTGAAAGTATATACCCACGATAATAATAGAACGGTCATAGGGACAAAAGTGCCTGAGGCTGTACTTATGACATATGAAGACGAGAAAGAAGCGCTCAGGTGTGCAGAGGATGCTGTGGCATGGGCTGATGTAATAGTTGTCGGACCGGGCCTTGGAACGTCGTGTTTGGCACAGAGCATACTCCGCTATATTATATGTGAGTCAGAGCAGCCTCTTGTAGTGGATGCAGATGCATTAAATATATTATCGGGTGATATGGATATTTTGCGAGGTCACAGATCTGAAGTTGTTGTCACTCCACATCTCGGTGAGATGTCTAGATTGACGGGAATATCTATTCCAGAGATAAAAAAGAATATTTTAAAGGTGTGCAAAGACTTTGCTATGGAGTATAATGTTATAGATGTGCTCAAAGATTCAAAAACCTGCGTGAGCAACGGAGACAGAGATATCTATATCAATACCTCAGGAAACAACGGTATGTCGACGGCTGGAGCTGGAGATGTGCTCACCGGAGTGATAGCAGGTTTTATCGCTACGGGACTTACTCCGTATGACGCGGCTAAGCTTGGAGTCTATGTTCATGGGCTGGCAGGTGATCTTGCAGCTGAGCGCATGGGAAAAAATGGGATGATAGCCAGAGATATAGTTGAATCCATACCTATGGTGATAAAAGGAGTGGAAAATGAGAAATTATAACAGGGTACAGGCAGTGATAGATCTTGACAATATAAGACATAATGTGGCGGCTATGAAGTCTCTAGTGGATAAGGATAAGAAGATGCTGGCGGTTATTAAAGCGGATGCATATGGGCACGGAGCAGTGGAGGTGGCACATGCACTCAATGATATGGTAGATTTCTTTGCGGTTGCCTTCATTGATGAGGCAATTGAACTTAGAAATGCAGGTTTTAAAAAACCGATATTGATACTGGGGTATACTGATCCTGAGGACTATAAGCTTCTGATAGACTTTGATGTACGTCCGGCGATATACGATGTAGATGATGCACGAAAACTGTCGGAGACAGCCGTTGGTAAAGGTGCAAAGGCTAAGATCCATATAAAGGTTGATACGGGCATGGGAAGAATAGGATTCTCATGTGATGATGCCGGGGTAAGTCATATAGAAGAGATAAGCAGGATGCCGGGGATAGAGATAGAGGGAATGTTTACCCATTATGCCAAGGCTGATGAGCTTGACAAGACAGCGGCAAAAGGACAGCTGGACAAATTCAGATGGATCAACAGACAGCTTGAGGATAAGCACATACATATTCCTGTCAGACATATATCGAATAGCGCAGGTATCATGGAGATGGATAATTCTGACTTTGATATGGTGAGATCTGGAATCGTAACATATGGACTTTATCCATCAGAAGAAGTAGACAAGAGTATAGTGGATCTGAGACCAGCCATGAGCCTTACATCAAAGGTAATATTTGTGAAGGATGTAAAGGCTGGAACCGGAATAGGATATGGATGGTCATACATAGCAGACCATGATATCAGGGTTGCCACAGTGTCAGCCGGATATGCCGATGGATATCCGAGAGCCCAGTCCAACATAGGACGAGTCATAATACATGGACAATATGCGCCGATCATAGGCAGAGTGTGTATGGATCAGTTCATGGTCGATGTGAGTCATATAGATGATGTAAAAGTTAGAGATGATGTCATACTGATTGGAAGAGATGGAGACAAGGTTATCACAGTTGAAGAGGTTGCAGAGCCGGCGAACAGCTTTAATTATGAGCTTGTATGTAATATATCAAGACGAGTTCCGAGAGAGTACATAAGAGATGGCAAAGTTCTTGGACAGGTGAATTATCTGTTGGATTGATGAATAACCAATAATGACACTGGAAATACTTTTTTTAGAGTGGAATACATAATATGTATAAAGCCACATTTATAAAGTATTTATGGGGTGATAAATTTGGTTATAAGAAGAGGGGATATATATTACGCAGATCTCAGACCGGTTGTTGGATCGGAGCAGGGAGGGATACGCCCTGTGATAGTGGTTCAGAACGAGGCGGGCAATAGACATAGTTCAACAGTCATAATAGCGGCTATAACGAGCAAGATGAAGCGACCTAAGCTGCCAACACATATAATGCTGGATTCAGCCAGATGCGATATAGCAAAGGACTCGGTCATATTGCTTGAGCAGCTAAGGACTATAGATAAGCAGAGACTCAAGGAAAAAGTGTGTCATGTGGATTCCGAGGTGCTCAGAAAAGTTGATGCGGCACTGAAGATAAGTCTGGAACTGGAATGAGCTGAAGACTGCTGAATAATAAAATAAAATCAAATAATTTATGAGGTGATAAGAACTAGAATATGAAGATTTTCAACAAAAAGTCGGAAGAGGAACAGGTAAGAAAGAAATCATCGATATGCTTCGCCAGCGTTCACGTCCATATTTGTTCTCTAATTCAGTAGCTCCTGCTATCGTAGGTGCAAGCTTGGAAATGTTCAAGATTTTGAAAGAGAGCAATGCTTTGCACGACAAGTTGATGGGCAACGTTTCTTATTTCCGTGAAAAGATGTTGGCAGCAGGTTTCGACATCAAACCGACCCAGTCAGCTATCTGCGCAGTTATGTTGTACGATGCTAAATTGTCACAAGACTTTGCTGCTAAGATGCAGGAAGAGGGCATTTATGTAACTGGTTTCTATTATCCAGTAGTTCCGAAGGGACAAGCCCGCATCC
>USSH01000238.1 GCA_900557435.1 uncultured Coprococcus sp.
CATCCGGCATATCTCCCACAATATCACTCTACAATATATATGTATTTGCACATCTTCGATCAGGATGCACATATAAATTAAATATATCACTTTGCGCTAACTCTGTGCAACACGTTTTACGAGTTGCTATAGTATATTAAAACAGCCCTATGCAGGAGATATACAAAGAATATATCTGTCCCGCACAGGACTGTTATTTTGATATTATTTAGTTATCATCTCTGCTATTTCGAAGTATTACAAGTCGTAACAACTGAAGTGATACTGATACCATAGCTGCCACATACGTCATAGCTGCCGCCTTGAGTACACTCTTTGCGCCCTTCAGCTCATCTGGCGCAAGATAACCACTGTCTCTTATGATCTGAATTGCTCTCCTTGATGCGTTGAACTCAACCGGAAGTGTCACTAACTGCAGTATCACCACCAGCGAGAATAACAGGATTCCAATTGTCATACAGAAATCCAGTCTCGGTATGATAAGTCCGATCAGAACCAGAGGCCACGCCAGTGATGAGCCAATATTCGCCGCCGGTATAATCGCCGATCTGACGGTCAGCGGTACATAATGTCTTGCATGCTGTATCGCGTGACCACACTCATGCGCCGCAACTCCTATGGCCGCTATCGACCTGGAACCGTACACCTTATCAGACAGGTTGAGGGTGTGTTCCCTCGGATTGTAGTTATCCGTGAGATCTCCCGGTATATGATGTATTGACACATCAGTTATCCCTGCATTTCTGAGTATCATATAAGCTACCTGATCCGCTGTATATCCAGACCTCGATATCACACTCTCATACTTCTTGTATGTCGTCTTGACCTGTGCAGATGCTATAAAACACACCACCACGCCTATGAGTACCAATATATATGTCGGATCAAAGTAAAATCCAAAATATGGCATATCTATCACCTTTTCCTTTCATGTATTTGTTATCTTTTTCGTTTACACTATCCTATAGTATATGCCATTCCCCGTCAACATATATGGACAATACTTCATGCAAATTTCATTTTTATTGATACCGATACTTATTTGATCTCGCCCAAACTAAATGTATCAAGGTGTCAAATGTGCATCAAATTAAATACTCGCACTTACATGATCATGACAAACCCTATGGCTGAGGCTGCAGTTTCATTCGCCGTTTCTGTCGAGGAAGCTGCAAATTATTTATTTTCAACTATGTTAGTCATCATCTATCATAGTGATACATCACATTTTGCTCTATTTTGATTACATCGTTGACTATCTAGACATCAATTCATTTACTCGTTTTTGAATCTTATCATATTCATAGCCCGCTTTCTTCAACCTGTTTTTTCTATCCTCGCCATTTCCCCAATCGCCCGCTATCACCTCTCTGGCTATCTCGTCATTTGATTTCTTCTGTGATGCTTTCACTATAGCGTTTACTTTCTCCTGAACCTTGTTATAATCATAACCTGCCGTTTTTAATCTCTTTTTCCGATCCTCGCCGTTTCCCCATTTACCAACTATCACTTCCCTGGCTATTACCTCGATACTTTTCTTTTTTCTATTCTTATTATTCTTGTTATTCTTATCATTACTTTTCCCGCTATTGCTCCCTTTCGATTTTCCATTATCACTGTCCGTCTTTATCGCAGCACATTTTCTCCATGTCGCTTTGTCTATATAAGACTTGTTCAGGTCAAGATTTCCTTCATACCCCGGAAGCCGGCCCACAGAAGTGTACTGCCTGATAGAACAATCATACTGCCCCTCATTCCACGGATGCTCCTGATATCCAGTCTGCTCATAATCAGGATACTGAGCGACCCACAGCCTGTAGCCAAGATTTTTGACATTTTCCATGGCACTCTTCTGAATATAGATAAACGGTTTTACCCTTGTTTTTCTGTACACATAATCACACCACTCCTTGCACCATGCTCTGTCACTTCTGCCAAACTGTGGATTGTTCTGTCCCTCCCAGTCGAGCACAAGTATGGCTTTGCCCGCATATTTCTTACTGTACGCAAGAAAATGATCCGCCTCGCTGTGAGGATCGCCGCCATTTGCATAATGAAACGCCCCCAGAAGTTTTCCCGTTTTCATCGCCTGGTCACAATGCTTTGCAAAATACCTGTTCTTATAGTCTGTGCCCTCCGTGGCCTTCACTATCACAAAGTCACAGGGAACCTTCGTTATATCTATCGTATCCTGCCATGCTGATATATCTATACCATCCATGTATCCCTTTAACGGAGTCTTATTAGAAGCCATAAAATTGTCTCCTAAATTCTTTTGTCTGTATATAATATTCCAGACATTAATTCAGGAGACAATCTTAGGATCATTATTCCAAACTTATACTTATCTGTCTCGTATTACATGTGTCACTGGCATGTCACCTTTATTCATGCCACTTTTCCTTATCTCCGCCCTTGTAAAACCGCTTGAATATCGATATCAGGTAGTCCCATCCTCGGGTACATATAATCGCAATTACAAATGCCCCGAAAAACGCAGCCACAGGATAATACCACACGAATGCTATGTGATAAAATGATAGTCCAACAAAAAGTCCCACCTCACACACAATGACACTGGTGATCAGAACCTGAAAAGAGGTAGGAATCTTCTTCAGCACTCCTACCTCTTTCGTAAATTCCGTTATTATCGATATCAAAGTACAGCAAACAGCCACCATCACAAGACAAACCGCAAATCTGTCCATATGAGTTCACCTCCTTGTCCATGTTTTAATTTAATATATTCCGGAAGGTGGTGTGTGGTTATAAAATATTATTATGTTCTTGTTACACCATATCCGTTCGAGTCTTGGAAGGGAGTGGTGCCTTATGAGTACATATGAGGAATTCATGGTTATATTAACCGTTGCGATACTTATTGTGACAATTCTGAATCATAGAAAATAAGAAAAACACCTCAGCCGGCTAAGCATTGAGGTGTTTTATCTTAAATAGCTTTTCACCGGACGGATAGGACGTATCTATCGCTCGGCTGTCTTGTTAAGTATATTATACAATATTTTTGACGTTTGTCAAAAGAATAAAATTCTAAGATTACCATTTAATATTTGTAACATCTAATCATTATATTCTTTCAATTACACAACTATGCTTGTGCTTATCATCTTTATTGTCACTATAGTCAATTCCCACAAGAACAATTTTATCGCTATACCCAGATAATGCTCCTTGATATCTTCGATCTTTAATCTGTTTTATTGCAGAATCTGCTGACTTATTGTACTTCAGTTCTATGACCATTGCCGGCCTTCCCCCAGCGTTTGCTCTTGGAATAAAAACGAGGTCTGCAAAACCCTTTCCAGCAGGCAATTCTCTGACTATATTGTAATATGCTGACGCCGTAAAATATGCCATTGTAAGCACACAGCTAAGTGAATTCTCGTCATTGTACTTCAAAATTGATGTATACGTTTCATGCGCCAATTCAACAATTTCTGCTACTTTATCAGAATCTCCTTCAATTGTAGCATCAAGGAGTTCATCACATCTTGAAATTGATTTAGCGATTTCACTCCACGATCCAGTCTGAAGTGCAAGATCAAATGCCGCCGCGACTTCATAATTTGGAATGTATGCACTCTTCTTTTCTGCATCATACGCCAGATAGCCGAGATGGATCAATGCTGTCAATGCATCATCCCTTGAGGCAATCGTTGTCAGATCATTCTGAAATGTATTGACATTCAATCTTACCTTTTCTCCTGCAAGCATAGCCAGAACATCATCTTTAAGTCCATCATAGTTCATCGTTATAAATGTATTTATGGATTCAAATGATGAAGTATTCTTCCAATACGAATCAAAATCATGGTCAAGCATTGACTGTACAACCGAATTTGGATTGTACATATGGAGTCCATCTATCAAATATCCATCATACCACGCCTTCACAGACTCAAAATCCATATCATACACATCACATAGATTTTTTACTTCCGTCTCAGTAAATCCGAAATACTTTGTAATCTGCTTGGATTTTAACATGGTATATTCCCTGAAATTATTAAGTGCAGATTCATCCTTGATCTTTTTTATAGGCAAAATTCCTGTAATATATGCAAGAGCTAGAAAGGCCTTTGATTCCTCGCTCTTAAATAACAGATGCAGAAACTGCAGATAATTGTGAACCAATTCCTTACTGCCACCATTTCT
>USSH01000239.1 GCA_900557435.1 uncultured Coprococcus sp.
GTTGATCATTCCCTTAAACTCATCTGACAGTTCCTCTATGAGATCCGATGCAAAATACTGCTTGAACTCCGGCTCTATGATATCATCTTTCAGATTGGAAAGCCTTGATATACCATCTGACATATCAAGTATCTCTCTTCCAGCCGAATAAAGCCTGCTGTACTGTATGTATTCATCACTCTGTGTATCCTGACATCCACGCATGGCTAACTCAGATATAGATATTATATTGTTAAGCGGTGTTCGTATCTCATGATTGAGATAGTTTACATAATCATTTTTTGCCTGATTAGATTTCTCCGCTTCCTCACTCTTCTTGCTGAGCTCCTCCACCTGTTCATTCTGCTTTCTCAGTGTCCTAAAGATACTTCTCGCAACCACTATACATATCAGAATAAACAGCAAAACAAGAATCACAACAAGCAGTTTTGCCAGATTCGTTTCAAAGAATCCAAGTTCCTTATCAATTACAAATGTAAGAGGCTGTTCACATTCCACTCCATCTGCATTTCTTGCCGTAAGGACAAATTTATATGTTCCACCCTCAAGATTGGTATACTCAACCTCCATCTTATCCGTTCCCGATAAGGTTCTCTTCTCACTCTCAAATCCTTCCAGATAATAGTCAACGTTTATGTCTGCTCTGTTTACATAACTCAATACTGAAAATCGTATTGTAATTCTGTTCATGTTCTTTGGCACATCGATCTGGCCATCCAGATCCGAGACAGGATAATCTTTTCCATCCACCTCAACTGCTGCCACACGTACCTTCGGTGCTATCTCATTTACATACTCGTCATCCAGATTTATCTTGCACAAGCCTTCATCGCAGCACACGTATACGGTTCCCGATGCAGAAACATAGTTCGTTGATTTCTCTGTTATGCCCGAATTTATTCCATCATTTTTCGTAAAACATATATATTCAGGTGATGCACTGCTGAGTATGTCTTTTTCGTAATATCTGTACAAACCTTTAGATCCGAATATCCACAAATAACCGGCTGAATCGAGTACCATATCATATATACTGTTGGTATTGTCTACAGTTGTTATCTGTCTGACCGCACCTTCTTTGTAATACAGTCCATTATCAGTTCCTATCCACAGTCCGCTGCTTCCTCTGACCATGGTCGTGACTACACTCATCTTCTGATTGCCATCAAGTGTCATACCAGACACTTTGTAATCACTGTTGATAACATACATACCTGCCCCATTTGAGCCAGCATATATCTCTCCATCTTCAGACGAATACAGACTGACTATATCAGGATTGTCAAGTCCATCCATTCTAGTAATATTTTTTACAACCTCATCCGAGGCAATGATGGATATTCCATATTCAGTGCCAACCGCCACGCTTCCCGGACTGGTCTCAGTTATACAATTGACCGAATTGCTTGCAAGTGATGACTCACCCCTGCTAAAGCTTTTATATTGCCAGTTTCTGTCAACCCTGATCACACCGTATATCTTATATGTTGCGATCCATAGCTTATCGCCGGAATCCACATACAGATCTCTTATACTTATTCCATACAGCTTGGATACAAGCTCATTATCACTGCCTGATACAAGTCTGCCCTTGGAATCAACCACGTACAAACCTTCATCTGTACCAATAAAGATATTGCCGTTATAACTTGTCACACAGTTGACTATCGAACTGTCTATACCATATTTCATGGTTACATTCTGGAATTTGCTCTGCTCTAAGAAAAGCAATCCTTTTCTGTATGATGTGAACCAGTAATTTCCCTCAAAATCCTTTATCATATCACTCATTGAATCATTGAATCTGAGGCTTTCTACATTCACGATCTTCTTTTCCGAAGTGATATAGCCCACGCCGTCGTCAGCCAGTATCCATATCTTATCTCCATCATTGTATATTTTATTGATACCATGAAGACTTCCCGTGTTGACAACACTGACTTTACCTCTGTTGGTAACCATCAGAATACTATATCCTGCCGAGCCGTAATATCTTGTACCATCAGAATCCACGTAGAGAGAATTGATATCGTCTATACCATAATTGGCTTTTGAAGTTACCGTAACCTCGTCCCCGTCTTCTACTCTTATCAGAACATCATTGTTCGCTATTGCATATATTGTTCCCTTATAGCCTGATATATTGCCAATATTATATCCTGATATTCCCTCATCATCCACAATCTGAACACCATCAGATGTAAGGCGGTATATTCCGGATGAAGATGCCAGCCACAGCTGATTTTCCTCATCCTCATACATCGCATTTATGGTGGATACGCCAAGATTATAAGTCTCTGACACTCTGTGGAACGAACCATTGTCATACACATACAGACCGTAATTATCAGTTCCGACATACAGCTTATCATCACTTGTGTGATATATACAGTTTATGGAATACTTTGTTCCGTCTTCATTACTATCCAACGGAAACAGAGTAAATTCACTTCCATCATATCTGTATATTCCGTTATCTGTTCCTATCCATATATAACCACTTGTGGATTGGCATACGCAATTCGCTTCACCACTGTCGAATCCCTCGTCACCGGCAAATGTATGCTGGCTGTAATATGACGTGAAGTCACTGTCAGCATAAACTGTTTGACGTGGCAGCAACATCACTGCCACGATTATTAAAATGGCGATTATCCTTATTAGTTTTTGGTCAATTCTTCCGTTAATCCGATCTTTCATTTATTCCTCCGGAAATCATATGGGATCTCTCTGTCTCATGCAATTCTATGCATTCTTCAGGAATGCGACATATCCCTTCTTGGTCTCATATATATCTGCCTTGGATGTGATCTCCCATGGCGCATGCATATTGAGCACTGCAACACCACAATCTATTACTTCCATTCCATACAGTGAAAGAATATACGCTATCGTTCCGCCGCCTCCAACATCAACTTTTCCAAGTTCTGCAGTCTGATATGTTATCTCATCATCATCCATGATCTTTCTTATGGCAGCCATATACTCAGCATTCGCATCATTCGAGCCTGACTTTCCCCTTGCGCCCGTAAACTTGTTGAACACCATTCCTTCACCGAATACCGCAGCATTCTTCTTGTCAAATGCAGACTCAAATGAAGGATCGAAGCCTGCTGACACATCTGAAGAAAGCATTCTTGAAGAAGCAAGACATCTTCTGAGTGATATCTCAGAGAATCCGCCCATGGCATTCATGATCTCTGCAACCGTATTTTCAAAGAAATGTGACTGCATTCCTGTTGCGCCTACACTTCCTATCTCCTCCTTGTCTGTAAGCAGACAACACGTAGTCTTCTCCGGCTCCTCTGTCTCGAGCATGGCAACAAGAGATGTGTAAGCACATACCCTGTCATCCTGACCGTAAGCCATGATCATACTCTCATCTATACCACAGTTTCTAGCTCTTCCTGCAGGCACGATCTCAAGCTCAGCCGAGAGGAAGTCCTCCTCTTTCATGTCGTACTTCTTCTCAAGGAGCTCCAGGACAGCAGCCTTCACAGCTTCCTTTTCCTTTTCATTTCCTTCTATCGGCTTGCTTGCAAATAATATATCGAGCTGTTCTCCTTCTATAACTGAATCCGCTCTCTTCTTGAGCTGTTCCTGTGAAAGATGGATCAGAAGGTCTGTAACGCAGAACACCGGATCATTCTTATCCTCACCTATGCTTACGGTGACGACATCTCCATTTGTCTTGGCAACCACTCCGTGTATTGCAAGCGGAAGTGTAACCCACTGATACTTTTTGATCCCACCATAATAATGGGTATCAAGATAAGCAAATCCACCTTTCTCATACAATGGATTCTGCTTAACATCCATACGCGGAGAATCTATATGTGCTCCTAGAATATTCATTCCCTTTTCAAGCTTCTTCTTTCCTATATTGAACATAGCAACCGTCTTGTTCATCCACACTGCATATACTTTGTCTCCGGCTGTAAGCTTCTCTTTATTCTTTATGACTTTCGTCAGGTCTCTGTAACCCTTATCCTCAGCCTGTCTTACAATCTCTTTCACGCATTCTCTCTCGGTCTTGCCGTTGTCAAGAAAATCCCTGTAGTCTTTGCACAGGCGCTCAAGATTCTTTATATCTTCCTTCTTATACTTACTCCATGCATTCTTTTTTGTCATTTTCCTTACCTCCTGATATTTGAAC
>USSH01000240.1 GCA_900557435.1 uncultured Coprococcus sp.
ATTCTCTTGACACCCTTATATCTCACGAGAATATCTCTTACGAAGTCATTTCTTCCCTCGTTGGCACATGTTTCAAGAAGCTCTATGAGCTGTCTTCTTCTTATTACATATACACCGATCGAAACCGTGTTGGTTCCTGCCACAAGTGGTTTTTCCTCGAAGTCAATGATACGTCCATCGTCGTTCATCTTGACAACACCAAATCTGTTGATGTCATCCTCTCCCGGTGCCATATCCTTACATACGACAGTGATATCCGCACCATTGCTTATATGCTCCTCGAGCACCTTGTTGTAGTCCAGTTTGTAGATTCCATCACCTGATGCTATGACTACATATGGCTCATGGCTCTCCTTGAGGAACTTGATATTCTGATAAAGTGCATCTGCTGTTCCCTTATACCAGTAGCTGTTGGCTGCGGTTATGGTAGGTGTGAAGATGAACAGGCCCCCCTGCTTTCTTCCGAAATCCCACCACTTGCTTGAGTTCAGATGCTCATTCAGTGATCTTGTATTGTACTGTGTAAATACCGCTACCTTCTGTATATGAGAATTGGTCATATTAGAAAGTGCGAAATCAATTGCTCTGTAGCTTCCTGTGATAGGCATAGCTGCAACGGCTCTCTTAGCTGATAAATCTCCCAGCTTATTGCTGTTACCACCTGCCAGAATAATTCCTAATGCTCTCATGTCTACTCACCTGCCTTTATAATACTACCGCCACTTGGGAGCTGTCCGTCCGGATAATCGGATGGATCCGTATCTCCAAATATAGCAGTGTTCTTACCTATCGTTACGCCCTCAGGTATAACTGAGTTCTCACCTATAGTTACAAGGCCAAATGCGTAGATATTAGGTTTCATCTCATTGACAGCCTCTTCGCCAACACCAAGTTTAGCGTTTGCACCAACCTTAACATTCTCAGCTATAATACCCTTTTCTATGTAAGCTCCGGCCTCGATCGTAACCCCATTCATGATAATTGAATCCTTAACGACCGCACCCTCTCCTATAGTTACACATGAACCTATAACTGAGTTTTCCACAGTACCGTATATCTCGGTTCCCTCTCCGATGATACATCTTGTCACCTTTGCCGACTCGTCTATGTACTGAGGTGGTATTGCGTCAGTCTTTGTATATATCTTCCAGAACTCCTCGTAAAGATTGAACTCAGGAACTATGTCAACAAGTTCCATATTGGCCTCCCAGTATGAGCCAAGAGTTCCTACATCCTTCCAGTAGCCCTTGAAGTCGTATGCACAGATCTTATTTCCATTCTCATGGCAGTATGGAATGATGTGCTTACCAAAATCACATCCCGGCTGATCCTTCATGGTCACAAGTGCCTCGCGCAAGATCTTCCAATTGAATATGTAAATACCCATAGATGCCTTATTACTTCTTGGGTTCTCAGGTTTCTCCTCAAACTCAGAGATCACACCGTCATCGCCCGTAATAACGACACCAAATCGGCTTGCCTCCTCCCAAGGAACCTGATATGTCGCAAGTGTTACATCCGCATTCATGGACTTGTGATAGTCGAGCATATGCTCATAATCCATCTTGTAGATGTGATCACCCGAAAGTATGAGTACATACTCAGGATTGTAATAATCAATGAACTCAATGTTCTGATAAATGGCATTCGCTGTACCTGTGTACCATTCACTGTTGTTGCTCTTCTCGTATGGTGGAAGCACTGTAACACCACCGATATTTCTATCCAGATCCCATGGAATACCGATTCCTATGTGCTGGTTAAGTCTGAGTGGTCTATACTGTGTAAGTACTCCTACTGTGTCAATCCCCGAGTTGATACAGTTACTCAGTGGGAAATCGATTATCTTGTATTTGCCGCCAAATGCTACGGCTGGCTTGGCAAGCTTGGATGTAAGAACCCCAAGACGGCTGCCCTGTCCGCCCGCAAGAAGCATGGCGATCATCTCTTTTTTAATCATGTAAGTCACCTCTCCATGCAAAATTATAAAGCCATTATACCATTTTTTTTATAATAATCAAAGTTTTTTATGCATTTTCACAAAAAGAATGCGCATTTTCCGATTTTTTTAAACATTTTTTACTCAGAGTATATTTTTTCTTGATGAAATTTGTCAATATATCTGTATTTGTTTTAGTTATAAAGCACTTAGAACTTTTCATGCAATAAGATTTGAGTGTATAATAACAGATAAGATTGTATCAATACGTAGATTTTGTATTATACTATCCCATAAAGGTGCCAGACAAAAGATAAGCATTTATACAAGGAGTAATATATATGTCAGAAATACTTGTAAAAGAATACCGTGGAAATATCGTGGAGAATGTCCATTGCGGTTCCATCGCAATAGTCTCATCCACAGGAGATACCATCGCCTATCTGGGTGATATCGAAAAGCAGACCTTTATGCGCTCTGCCAGCAAACCTATTCAGGTTCTGCCCACTCTGCTTGCAGGACTGCATAGGAGATTCAACCTGACTGACGAGGATGTCGCCATGTTCAACTCCTCCCACTGGGGCAGCAACCATCACATATTTGTGCTTGAGGAGATATCAAGAAAGACCGGGATCAATCCAGAGGACATGATCATGAAGCCATGCAGCTCCACATCGGCATCTGCACTGGCCGCCAAACTCACTGACAGGACAAAGCTGCATCCGAGACAGGGGCAGAGCAAGCTGCAGCACTGCTGTTCAGGCAAGCATTTCAGTCTGATGCTCCTGCAGAGAGAACTCACTGGCAAGCCTGACGGATATCATCTGAAGGATTCTCCTGTACAGCAGCAGATCATCAACTTCATATCCATGCTCAGCCAGACTCCTACCTATAAGATAGGTCTTGGAATCGACGGCTGCGGCGTTCCAGTATTTGCCCTACCGCTCAGAAGTATCGCCATGTCCTACGCCAAGCTCATGGATCCGTTCAGTCTCTCCAACGAGCTGCGCGAGACCATTGATTATAATTTCTCATGCATACACCGTTATCCTGAGAAGATCAATGACTATGGAACACCTTCTTATTATATCAACCAGAACCCGGATCTCATCATGAAGGATGGTTCAAGAGGTGTCATATGTATGGCCATCAAGAGCATGAAGCTGGGAATCGCCGTGAAGCTTGAAGACGGATGGACCGACGAATTCCAGGGGCTTATCATTGCCAACATACTCGAGCAGCTTAAGTACGACGACACCGATCTTATCGAAAAGCTGAAAAACTGCTACACAACAAAGCTGTATAATGACTGCGGCATAGAGGTTGGCCACTCAGAGGTGGATTTCAAACTGGATATAGATCCAACTTTCTTTGAAAAGCCTGAGGAATATATTCCATCCGATGAAACCGGAAGCAGCTCAGCCGTCGACGGCCAAGGCAGAAACGACCTGCCAGCTGACGGCTATGACCCCGACAAAGACAGTGCGTTCAACGATGAATATGAAGCTGACAGGGACAGTGCGTTCAGCAACGAATATGAGCCTGATAAAGACAGTGCGTTCTCAGATGTACACAATCACGAAAATGCAGATTCTGACGACGAAGATGCGATCATTGATGAGATACTTGCAAAGAACGAGGATTCCGCCAGCGCCGATACCCCTGTGCAGGAGATGTCAGACGAGGAGCAGCGTATACTTCGCAACAGAAAATCCATACTCGGAATGACAGTTGTAAAGCCTTCGGCGAACAAGACATTCATCAGTAATCCAAGAGAGGATCCTATAAATGCCATACCACAGCAGAAGCTCCACGATACAGATGACGACGCATCATTTTCAACGTGTGCAGGATCCGCACCGGATACAGAAGCGACCTCTGCTGCGCCTGCATTTTCTGGAGAATACTCTAACCGTGAGATAAAATCGGCCAATATACTCTCCCAGAAGAAGAGAGACTGACACAGAGAAATAAAGGCATAAACACCTGATAATGCCTGCACATACCAAAAGACCGGTACTCATACTCCGCATCCAATATGCGTTTATGTGCACCGGTCTTTTATCATCTCAATCACAGACTTTTCAGACTCTCCTTACAAGATGGGCATATCCCGATAAATTCCAGGTTGTGTGACAATATGACAAATTCACTGTCCGCCTCCACCCCCATCTGCGTGATGGAATCCTGATA
>USSH01000241.1 GCA_900557435.1 uncultured Coprococcus sp.
TCATAATAATCAAGTAAAATCCATCCACCTTCAGAGTATCCCTCCACTCCCTTGTGAACGTATCCTGCTTCTCTCATATTATCCTCAACATTGTCACAGAGTGCCTGAACCTGTTTCTTGTTTGTACCGTCTGCAATGACGATATAATCACACAGTGTTGAGATCCTGCTTATATCTATTATCTTGATATCAAAGGCCTTCTTATCCTCCAACGCTGCATAGACAATTTTAAGCATAGCCATTGAATCTTTTTTAGAGTTTGTTGTCAAGTTATTTTTCGAATCTGTCATATGGCTCCTCCCTGGATCGAATGTTTATATACCTATAATTTACGCTTTATATGCCGTTATATTGCGTTATTCTCATCTATTTGGCTGACATAGTAGTTATATGTCATGACGGACATTTCATCGGTGCTGCCACAGTTTCCACTGCTCAGATAGCTTAGAGTATTTTTGAGTATATGAACCACAGATACATCAATATCAGAGAAAGCCTCCCGGCGAATCTGTTCGATTTCTGGAAGCACCTTTCTGTTCGGTTCGATATAATCCGCAACGAACACGATCTTCTCAAGAAGTGACATAGCAGGCTTGCCGGTTGTGTGAAATTCTATGGCAGAAAGAATCTCCTCATCATCTACATCATATTTTTCACGGGCGTACAGAGCTCCAAGTTTTGCGTGAAGGAGCTCTGGGTTTTCAAATTCGACCTCACTGATAGAAAGTCCATGCTTTTTACACTTGGCTATTTTGTCTTCTGGTGACAGACATTTTGCGCAGTCGTGTAACAATCCTGCAGTGAGGGCTTTTTCAATATTGGCACCGTGAATCATTGCCAGGCATCCTGATACATACTCCACTCCAAGAGAGTGTTCGAAACGTTTCTTTGTAAGTTTATTCTGAAGTCTATCTCTCATCTCAAGTCTGTTCATGCTCTCTCTCCTGTCTCATACAAATGATTCTGAAATATATAATCTTTTACGGCTACAGGCACGTCCCCATCAATAGGAAGCCCTGTTTTAACGTTCGACCTTATCTGGCTTGAAGAAACATCATATTCGTGAATTGTCTCGGTAAGTATATCCGCATAAGGATATATGGATTTGAGCTCTGCTATCTTGCCAGCAATGGTCTCAGCTGAAGTATCACTTCTTGTGGTGACGATAAGGGTCGCCAGACGAGCTATGACATCTGGTCTGCGCCATTTTTCAAAATACATGACCGAGTCACCGCCCATTATAAAATACCAGTGAACATCAGGATGTAATGAATTAAGAGCTACAAGAGTATCTGCAGTATAGGTTATCCCAGGACGTTTAATTTCGAAGTCCGAATATTCAAGTCCCGGTATATCTGATATTGCAAGTTTTATCATATTTACACGATGATCGGCAGATATCTCAGATGGCGTGTCCTTGTATGCAGGTTTATTATTCGGCATAACAAGAACCTTATCCAAATCGAACTGAGACAAAGCCTGTACTCCAAGTTCGATATGTCCGTTGTGTATGGGATTGAAAGTTCCCCCCAATATACCGATGTGCTTAGAAAACCGTGTATCCATAAAAACTCTCCTACTAATTCCAAATATAATGCAAAACAATGCAAAACAATGCAATATGATCTGATATCTTATTTAATCTCTTATGAATCTCTTATGGAAGTTCTATTTTCTTACGTTCCTTTGATTCCTTGTACAGAACAATCTTCCTTCCGATGACCTGTACGACTTCTGAATGAGTCCTCTCACTGAGCATGGAAGCTATCTCTCTTGGATCATCGAGGCAGTTCTTTAAAACTGAGATCTTTACAAGCTCTCTTGCTTCAAGAGCCTCAGCTACCGATGCTGTAAATTCAGGTGTGAGTGATGACTTTCCTATGTTGAGTATAGGCTGTGTAGTCTGTGCCAGCCCCTTTAAATATGCTCTCTGTTTGCTGTTCATTTATCATATCTGACTGCCACGAAAGCAGCCATCTCCTTTTCTTATTTTACTTGTAATAGTCAAATTCAAGGAAATACATTCTGACTGTATCTCCGTCAACACAGCCAAGTGCCTCAAGCTGTGTGAGAATTCCATTGTCTCTGAGAAACTTCTGGAAGAAGTCAAATCCCTTCTCTGATTCAAGGTTAGTATAACCGAGCATCTTCTCAATACGAGGACCCTCAACGATGTATACGCCTTCCTCCTCGTCCGACTTCCTGACCTCAAACGGAAGCTCTGGATCATCCTGCATGGACAGGTCTATCTCAGGCTCAAATTCAATAATCTCTCGCGGCGATGCCTTGACAAGATCGTTGACATACCACAGGAGTTCATTTATGCCCTTTCCTGACACTGCAGATATAGGGAATATCTTATATCCCTGATCCTCAGGAAATTCCTCCTTCAACATCTCTATAACTGTCTCATATCCAATATCATCGAGCAGATCGACTTTATTTGCTGCTATGACCTGTGGTCTGTTCTCTATGTCTTTGTTGTATTTCTTGAGCTCCTCATTGATGACATGTATGTCGTTTATAGGATCTCTGCCGTCAACTGAGGCTGCATCAACGATATGGATTATAACCTTTGTTCTCTCTATATGTCTGAGAAACTGCAGACCAAGACCTGTTCCCTCCGATGCGCCCTCTATGATTCCTGGGATATCTGCGATAACAAATCCATTCTTGTCACCGAGATCCACAACTCCAAGATTTGGGACAAGCGTCGTAAAGTGATATGCCGCTATCTTTGGACGGGCATTTGTCACTCTGGCAAGGAATGTGGACTTTCCAACACTTGGATATCCCACAAGACCTACATCCGCGATGCACTTAAGCTCCAGGTCAACGATCAGTTCCTTGGCAGGCTGTCCTGGCTGGGCATACTTTGGAGCCTGCATGGTGGAAGTAACGTACGTTCTGTTTCCACGGCCACCGTGTCCGCCCTTTAAAAATACTACAGGTTCTTTCTTATATGCCATATCAAGTATGACCTTTCCTGTTTCTGAATCCTTTACAACAGTTCCAGGCGGAACCTTAAGTACTATATCAGCACCGTTGCTGCCGTGACAGTTCTTCTTACCGCCTTCTTCTCCGTCTCCGGCTCTGTATTTGGTTACGTGTCTATAATTAGTGAGCGTATTCATTCCCTCGTCGACAACAAATATGACGTCTCCGCCATTGCCCCCATCTCCGCCGTCAGGGCCGCCGTTTGGCACGTATTTTTCTCTTCGAAATGAAACGTGTCCGTCACCGCCCTTACCTGATCTCACATATATTCTGGCTCTATCGGCAAACATACAATACCGCCTTTCTGTGTCAGATATTCTCTACCGAATATTCCGTGTCTTAATTCAATATCTTAATTTAATGTCTTAATTGTCTGTGTCAAGTTCTACAGATACATCTACACACTATTTCATAGTATACCCTATATCTGCACTTTTGTCTGTAAAAAAAGACTGGAATAATAAAATTACTCCAGTCTCTTGATAGTATTACTTATATATATCCAATATTACTCGTTAACTACTGGATAGATAGAAACCTGCTTCTTGTCTCTACCCTTTCTCTCAAATCTAACGATACCATCAGCTGTAGCGAACAGTGTGTCATCTCCGCCGATACCTACGTTAAGACCTGGGTGAATCTTTGTTCCACGCTGTCTGTAAAGGATGTTACCAGCCTTTACGAACTGACCGTCAGCTCTCTTAGCACCAAGTCTCTTGGACTCTGAGTCTCTGCCGTTCTTTGTAGAACCTACACCTTTCTTATGAGCGAAAAACTGAAGTTCCATCTTCATCATGTCAATTACACCTCCTTAAAGGTCATACAAATATAATCGCCATAGGATTCTTCAATTCCGGATATACCGATCACAAGTGCCTGCATCAAAGTCTGTGCCTTGATATCCGGCTCTTCTGTGAATATGAAATCCATGTGTCCGCTCTCCTGATCGCAGTCAAGTGTGAAATTCACATCTGAAAGTTTTTCAACAGAGTTCAAGATGGTTATCGTGATCGCTGAAACAGCGCTACAGACGATATCCTGTCCAGGATCATCATATTCCGC
>USSH01000242.1 GCA_900557435.1 uncultured Coprococcus sp.
TGGGAATGAACCCCTACAAGACCAACGTGGATCTATTTAAAGAGAAAGCCTATGGCATAGAGCCTGAGGACATATCAGACAAGCCCTATGTCAAGTATGGCACAGAGGCTGAGAAGCATCTGAGGGAGCTATTCAAGTTGGATTATCCAGAGTATCAAGTTGGGTATGTGGAAAACAACATGTTCACAAATGACAAGTACCCGTGGGCGCATGCATCTCTTGATGGCTGGCTCATAGATCAGGATGGTCGTAAGGGTGTGTGGGAGTGCAAGACTACCAACATTCTGCAGTCAAGGCAAAAGGAGAAATGGGATCACAGAATCCCGGATAACTATTACATACAGGTGTTGCATTACCTGATGGTAACAGAGTTTGACTTTGTGGTGCTCAAGGCACAGCTCAAGTCGGAGTTTAACGGTGATGTATATCTGCAGACAAGGCACTACAAGATAGAGCGGTCAGAGGTAGAGGATGACATTCAGTATCTTATTGATGCTGAGAGAAGTTTCTGGGAGAGCGTACAGGCTAAGAAAGAGCCGCCGCTGATACTTCCGGAAATATGAAAGGAAATGGCATGTATTACAACGAATGTCCACAGTGCGGTGCTTGCCTGGATCCAGGCGAACACTGCGACTGTGAGGAAGAGAGACAGCGACAGACACAACGTATCATGTCGATGATACGTGAGAACAAGAGCAGTAACCAGTATGAACTGGTGCTGAATTAGGAGGTTTACATGGATACATTTGAACTTAGAATATCACCGATTAAAACAGGTGAGATCAACATCGAGAACTATGATGAAGCCAAGGCTTACATCATGGACAAGGTAGAGACATATAAGAATGCGTATTATTCAGAGGATCAGAAGGGGCTTGCAAAAGATGACAGAGCAAGACTGAACAAGCTGAAGAAGGCTATATCGGATATGAGAATAGCCAAGAAGAAAGAATATCTTGAGCCATTCAATGAATTTGAAGAAAAGATGAAAGATCTTGCAGGGCTTACGGATGAAGCACTTGAGCAGATAGATTCACAGGTCAAGGCATTTGACGAAAAACGCAAAGCAGAGAAGCAGAAAGCCATTGAAGAGCTGTTTTCCCAGATAGGCTTTCAGAACTTCGTAACGCTTGAGAAGATACAGGATCCAAAGTGGCTGAATGCTTCGGTATCAATGAAGAGCATTGAAGAACAGATGAAGTCAAGGATGTATGAGATCGCTGACGGAGTGTTCATGCTCAGTCGTCTTCCGGAATTTGGCTTTGAGGCTACAGAGGTATTCAAGGAGACCTTAGACATCAACAAGGCTATATCGGAAGCTCAGAGGATGTCAGAGATCGCCAAGGCAAAGACGGAAGCTGAGGCAAGGAGAAAGGCTGAGGAAGAGCGTAAGGCACAGGAACAGGCTGTTGAGAAGCAGAGAGCGGCAATGGCACAGGCTATGACACCACCAGAGAACTCACAGCCACAGAAGATGATAGTTAGGTTTGAGGTTGAACTTACAACAGAGGACGCAGTAGCCCTGAGAGAGTTCTTCCAGAGCAGAAATATAACATTTAGAGCGATTAAGTAGGAGGTATAAAAGATGATTAAGTCAAATATGGGATCAGTATCAATGGTTGGCGCTACAAATGTGATAACTATGGATTTAGCAATGGCAATAAAATCTATCAGAAACAATGTTACACGTAAGCAGGGAGCCACTGTAGCAGATACGGTAGTGAATGGAGCAATAGCGATGTCTAAGTTGGATGGAGAGGAGCTCGAAGATGCTATAAAACTGCTTATGGGTGATCCGGAACTTGAAGTAATAGCAGTCAAAGATGATAAAAAGCCTGTGGATAATGATGTTGATATGGCTGCAAAGAAGCTTTGGGACAATATGATGGATGAAATGAAGAAGCTTTCGGAGGGAAGATAGATGAAACACTACAACATAAGTGAGGCAATAGAGGCACAGGAAAGATACTGCGAAGAGAATAAGTATCCTTTATTTGCTCCGGGCAACGGCATGTGCTATCGCTGCCATAGGAATATATATAAAGAGATAAATGGCTATGGAATATCAGTAGAGGCGGCAGGAACACAACTTATAACAGGATGTCCACATTGCAATTGGTCGTTCTGCGATTAAGATCACACAGTTTACATAGGAGGTAAAAAATAATGGCAGTAAATAATAGTTTGGCAACAAGAGGCAAGGCACAGCAGAATCTTGGAATCACAGCATACCTTACACAGGATGCAATCAAGAATCAGATCAACAAGGTAGTTGGTGGCAAGAATGGACAGAGGTTCATATCTGCTATTGTATCAGCATACAACACCAACCCTACACTTCAGGAGTGCACGAATCAGTCGATTCTTTCAGCTGCACTTCTTGGTGAGAGCTTACAGCTTTCACCATCTCCACAGCTCGGACATTATTACATGGTTCCATTTAACAATACAAAGGCTGGTGTCAAGGAAGCTCAGTTCCAGATGGGATATAAAGGATATATTCAGTTGGCTATCCGTTCCGGTCAGTATAAGAGACTGAATGTTGTTGCGATCAAAGAAGGTGAACTGGAATACTTTGACCCACTCAACGAGGATATCAAAGTCAATCTCATGGTGGATGACTGGGACAAGCGAGAAGAAGCCGAGACCGTTGGTTATTATGCAATGTTCGAGCTTGTGAATGGCTTCAGAAAGACAATGTATTGGAGCAAGGCTCAGATGCTTGCTCATGCGGATAAGTATTCACAGGCATTTTATAAGGACGCTGGAAAGGTCAAGACAAAGTACGGAGAGAAGCAGAGAGTATCATTTGCTGACTATGAGGCTGGCAATTATGACCCTCGTGACTCGTGGATGTATTCGAGCTTTTGGTACAAGAACTTTGATGGCATGGCATATAAGACAATGCTCCGTCAGCTGATCAGTAAGTGGGGAGTTATGAGTATCGATCTTCAGAAAGCATTTGAGGGTGACATGGCAACCTTGGACGCTGAGGGACATCCTACATATGTTGAGGATGACAATAATGAGTATGTGGAAGCCACAGCGACAGAGGTGAATGAACCAAAAGCACAGGCTCCACAGCCAGAACCACAGGATGCTCAGAACAATGCTCAGAATACACAGAACAGTGTTCAGGATCCACAGCCGACACCGGCAGAAAATCCACAGCCAGAGATGAACGCAGCCGAGGCGGCCCTGTTCGGAAGTTTCAAGTAGGTTACATTGACATTGCATTTAATACATCACAACACGCAGCGTAATGTCTTAGAATATGTCCCTGTTGCCCTCAAATAAGAGCAACAGGGAGAAAGGAGTAACAAACAATGGCTTGGAACAGGTCAAGAGCCAAATATGGCAACAGGAAGGTTGTCGTGGACGGCATCACATTTGACAGCAAGAAAGAAGCTCAGAGGTATACAGAACTGAAATTACTTGAGAAAACAGGCAAGATAACAGGCTTGCAGCTTCAGAGAGAATTTGAGCTGATACCGGAACAAAGAGAACACACGAATGAGATGGCCCAAACAAGGGCAGATTCAAACCGGGAAAGCTCCTGGAGCGTAAGTGCTCATACATAGCGGACTTCGTTTACTGGGATGGATTTGAAATGGTTGTGGAAGATACAAAGGGCATGAGAACAAAGGAATACATCATAAAGCGCAAGTTGATGCTTTATAAGTATGGAATAAGGATCAAGGAGGTATAGATGATAAATGGCAGGCAGACCAACCAAAGCAGGACTTGATTACTTTGAATTGGATTGCCACATGGAAGAAAAGGTCAGATTGATACAAGCTGAATTTGGACTGAAAGGCTTTGCGGTACTTGTCAAACTCTATCAGAAAATCTATGGAGGATTTGGTTACTACTGTGAATGGACTACAGACTCGTTGTTGCTCTTTATGTCGGAGAACGGTTTACCGAGTGACAATAAAAATTTAATAGCAGATATAGTGGCAGCTTGTATCAGAAGGGACATTTTTTCAGAACAACTTTTTAATGATTTCA
>USSH01000243.1 GCA_900557435.1 uncultured Coprococcus sp.
GGTTCCGGGGCATTCTAATAATTGCAGTAAGTAAAAGCAGACAGAAAGCAAACAAACTAAAATAAATGCTAAAACAGATTTAAGGGGGAACATATGAAATACGGTTATTTTGACGAACAGCACAAAGAGTATGTAATTGACAGACCAGACACGCCGGCACCGTGGGCAAACTACCTCGGTTCACCGGAATATGGAGCTATAATCTCCAACAATGCAGGTGGTTACAGCTTTGAGAAGTCAGGGGCAAACGGAAGAATACTGAGATACATATTTAATAGTTTTGACCAGCCCGGAAGATATGTGTATCTTAGAGATGATGATACAAAGGATTATTGGTCAGCATCATGGCAGCCGGTTGGCAAGAGCCTTGATGTGTATAAGAGCGAGTGTCACCATGGAACGGCATACACAAAGATGTATGCAGAGTATTCTGATATCAAGTCAGAGGTACTGTATTATGTTCCACTTAACAAGACTCATGAAGTGTGGAAGGTAAGAGTTACCAACAATTCGGACAGACCACGTAATCTGTCAGCAATCGGATACTGCGAGTTTACAAATGACTGCAATTATGAGCAGGATCAGGTAAATCTCCAGTACACACTGTTCATAACCAGAACATATTTCATGGACAACAACAAGATCCTTCAGGTCATCAACGAGAATGTTGAGAAGGCTGAGATCAATGGAAGTAAGGCAAATAGAAGATTCTTTGCACTTGCCGGAAGTGATGTTGCATCATATTGCGGAGACAAGGAGGAGTTCCTTGGAAGATATCATGGTTATGGTGATCCTGTCGGAGTTATAAATGGCGATCTTGGCAACAAGCTCAACTACAACAGCAATGCCTGCGGAGGACTCCAGACAAAGTTTACACTTGCTCCGGGCGAGTCAAAGGATTTTGCATTTATAGTTGGAATGAAGGACAATGATGCTGCAAATGCTGTCATAGCCGGATATTCAGATCCTGCCGCAGCATGTCAGAAGGAACTTGATGAGCTGATAGAGTACTGGCATTCAAAACTCAACAACTTCCAGGTTCATACACCTAGTGATTCGTTCAACAGTATGGTGAACACATGGAATGCATACCAGTGTTTCATGACATTTATATGGTCAAGAGCTGCATCATTCTCATATTGCGGTCTCAGAAACGGATACGGTTACAGAGATACAGTTCAGGATATCCAGGGTGTTATTCATCTTGCACCAGAGATGGCTCTTGAGAAGATCAGATTCATGCTGTCAGCACAGGTTGACAACGGCGGTGGACTTCCACTTGTAAAGTTCACACATAACGCAGGTCATGAGGATACACCGGATGATCCTTCATATGTACAGGAGACAGGTCATCCTGCATACCGTGCAGACGATGCACTTTGGCTGTTCCCAACTGTATATAAGTATATTGCTGAGTCAGGCAACCTTGACTTCATAGACGAGGTTATTCCATTTGCCAACAAGGATGAGGGTACAGTTTATGAGCATCTTAAGAGAGCGATAGATTTCTCCATGAACAGACTTGGAGATAATGGTATGCCGGCAGGACTCTGGGCAGACTGGAATGACTGTCTGAGACTTGGAAAGAGAGGCGAGTCAACATTTGTTGCAATGCAGCTCTACTATGCGATGACAGTTATCAAGTATTTTGCAGAGATGAAGGATGACACAGAGTACATAGATTACATCAACAGCATTCAGTACAAGATGGGTGAGACCATCCAGGAGAAGTGCTGGGAGGATGACAGATTTATCCGTGGATACAAGGAAGGTGGACAGGTCATCGGCTCAAAGAACGATCCTGAGGCAAGTATGTGGCTGAACCCTCAGTCATGGGCAGTTATAAGCGGGCTTGCAACAAGAGAGCAGTCCGAGCTTGCACTTGAGTCAGTTCACAGAGAACTGAATACAGAGTACGGTGTGAGACTTATGTTCCCTCCATACAGAGAGCATGCATTTGATGGAGCGCTCATGCTTCTTTTCAATGCAGGTACAAAGGAGAATGCGGGTATATTCTCACAGCCACAGGGCTGGATCATACTTGCCGAGGCACTCATGGGACATGGAAACAGAGCGTTCGAGTATTTCAATGAGAGCTCACCTGCATCCATGAACGACAAGGCAGAGATCAGAAAGCTTGAGCCATATTGCCACGGACAGTTCACAGAGTCTGTGGGAAGCCCATTTGAGGGACGTGCTCATGTACACTGGCTCACAGGTACAGCATCCACATGTATGGTAGGCTGCGTTGAGGGAATCATGGGTATGAGACCTGACTTTGGCGGAATCAAGATTGCACCTTCAGTTCCATCAGACTGGAAGAAGTTTGAGATCGAGAAGATGTTCAGAGGCAAGAAGCTTTCCATCAAGGTACAGAATCCGGATGGACATGAGAGCGGTTTCCAGAGCATGACTTTGAATGGAGAGGCTATGGAGTCAAATTACATTCCGGCAAGTGCGCTCGAGGATGAAAACGATATCGTTCTTGTTATGTAATGTATTATGGAAATATTATGACGTTAGGGCACTGAATAAAAAACAAATATTATCATATTACTATATGAGAAGGGGGTATATCCCCCTTCTTAATTTTTGAAACGGAAAGCTGGTATGTTGATATGAACGATGGTGCCCCAAATATGGCTGCAGGGTCAGATGGTAGAAAGATAGAGGATAGAATAAAAACTGACAAAAATTGTCATGTTATGGAGTATGGAGAAGGAGGCTTTATCCTGTTGTGCGGAATCTATGGGGAGATAGAAGGACATGAAAAATTGCCGACAAGTGTTAAGAGCACAAGTTATGAAGATCTTCTGCCGGCGGTCGCACAGGCGGAGAACTGCCCTGAGATAAAAGGCGTGTTGGTGCTTATAAATACAGTTGGCGGTGATGTTGAGTCGGGACTTGCGATTTCAGAAATGTTTGCGAGCCTATCAAAGCCGGTGGTGACATTGGTGCTTGGCGGGGGCCATTCTATTGGTGTGCCACTTGCAACATCGGGGAAAGCATCGTTTATCGTTCCAACAGCAACTATGGTGGTGCATCCGATAAGAACAAGCACTGCGGTGCTAGGCGTGAAGCAGAATTTTGAATATATAGAAAAAATGCAGGATCGAATAATAGACTTTACGGTTGCACATTCGGATATAACTAGAGATGATTTCAAAAAATATATGTTTAATACAGCTGAACTCACAAAGGATATTGGTTCAGTGCTTGTTGGAAGTGAGGCTGTACGTGCGGGTATAATAACGGCTGCAGGTGGGATGTCAGATGCCCTAAAAAAACTCTATGACTTGATTAATTGCAGAAATGATAGTAAAATTCCATAGGATATTGTTTAGGATTATGGAAGAAGAGGTAAGAAGATGGCTTCTGGTAATAAAAAATCAGGGACAAAAACTTCATCAAATAAAAAGACAGATGTGAATAGAAATAGAAGTTCTAATGGAAAAACACCGCAGAAGGGAAATTCCGGAACTTCATCTGCCAAGAAGAGCAACGGCAGAAGTGCGTCCGGAAGGGGATCTGCCCAGGCGAGGACAAGCAATAGAAAGTCTGGAGCTCCTAGAATGACAAAGAAACAGATAGCTGCGGAGCAGGCAAGACAGAGACAGATGAGGAACGAGATAATACTCATAGTGATATTTGCATTTTCACTCTTCCTTCTGATTGCAAATTTTAGGATCTGTGGAATAGTAGGAGATGTCGTATCTGGATTTTTCTTTGGACTTTTGGGATTCGGTGAATATTTATTCCCAATATATCTGTTTGTATCAGCGGCATTCCTGATATCAAATAATTTCAACAGGAAATTGGTCAAAAAAGTAGTCTGCTTTGGCGTAGTGTTACTGCTTGTGTCCATGATATTTCAGGTTCTTTATTCAACGGATTATATATCTATTAAGAACTGCTATATGGATGGATATCAGCATCATGCTGGTGGAGGAATTATAGGAGGCGGAGTTTTCTTTGGAATAAGAAAGCTTCTCGGAGTTCCCGGAGC